>JAXDLD010000542.1:0-16286 GCA_034666805.1 Acidobacteriota bacterium | reverse complement strand
ACCGCCGGTCCGCGGCTCGGGGCCGATCTAGGGGCGCGCTTCGAGGTCGGCTTCTCGCGGCAGGAGCCGGCCACGGACACCTTGGCCGTCGATCCCGAGAACCGCCCCTTCCGCCAGGCCGACGGCTCGCTCCTCTTCCGCCCCGGCGGCCACGGCTCGCTCCTCGGGAATCTCGGGGCCTGGGCCCGGGCCGGGGGCGACCTCGTCCTCTTGAAGAACATCGACAACGTGCTGCCGGACGCGGGCAAGCCCCTGGTCAACGAGTGGAAGCAGCTCCTTCTCGGGCTTCTGGTGGAGCTCACCGAGCGCGCCCACGCTCTCGCCGTCCGGCTGGAGAGCGAGGGGGCCGCCCCGGCCCTCCTCGAAGAGGGCGAGCGCTTCCTCGCCGAGGAGCTCTCGCTTCACCTCGCTCCCGCGTCCCCGGAGGAGCGGGCAAGGCGTCTGGCCGACCGCCTCGACCGGCCGTTCCGGGTCTGCGGGGTGGTGCCCAACACGGGCGAGCCGGGGGGCGGGCCGTTCTGGGTGCGCTCGGCGGAAGGCGAGGTCTCGCTCCAGATCGTCGAGACCTCGCAGATCGACCGCGACTCCCCCGAGCAGCAGGCCCAGCTCGCCGCCTCGACCCACTTCAACCCGGTCGACGTCGTCTGCAGCCTCCGCGACCGCCACGGCCGGCCCCACGACCTCGACCGCCACGTCGATCCCGGGACCGTCTTCCTCGCCGAGAAGTCGCACGAGGGCCGGCCGCTCAAGGCCCTGGAGCGCCCCGGCCTCTGGAACGGCGCCATGGCGGGCTGGAACACGGTCTTCGTCGAAGTTCCCAACGCCACCTTCGCCCCGGTCAAGACCGTCCTCGATCTCCTGCGCCCCGAGCACCAGGGGTAGACGGGCGGGCCCTATACTGGAGCCGCATGGGGAAACGACCGTGGTGACCGAATACCGCCTGCAGGCGGCCCTCGAACCGAGCGATGGCACCGGCGCCGCCGGCCGCCCCGCCCACTTCACGCTCCTCGACCCCGGGCCGAGCGCCGAGGTGCAGGCCCTGCTCTCCCGGCTCGCCCCCCTGGTGATCGGCGCCGACGCCGACATCGAGTCGGAGCTGATCGCCCTCCTCGACAGCCCCAACTGGCGGCTCCACCTGATCGCCGCCGCCGGCCTCCTCCTCCGCGGACCCGCTCCGGCGACGATCGAAGCCATGTGGTCCCGCATCGAGATCGGGAGCTGGGTGGTCGCCCGGCTCGCCGCCACCGCCTTCCTTCTCGACGACCGCTTCGCCGAGCGGGCGAGGGCCTGGATCGAGGGGCGCTACGGTCCCCCGGCTCCCCCGCGCGGCGGCATCGGCGGGGTCTGGAACGTCTTCTCCGCCCAGACCGCAACGTCCCTCTTCGCCCTCTTGCAGCAGTTGCCGGAGAATGAGTCCTGGATCGCGGAATGGGAGGTCCGGCCGACCGTCGCGGCGGCGCTCGCCGACGGCGGCGAGGCTGGGCGGACGGCCCTCGACTGGCGGGATGCGATCTCGGCCGAGATCGGCAGGTTCGCGGTCTGGAGGCGGGCCTGAGCTCGACGACGCCCCGGGTCCTCATCCTCCCCGGCCTCCATACCTCCGGCCCCGAGCACTGGCAGAGCTATTGGGAGCGGGAGCACCCCGGCTTTAAGCGGGTCGAGCAGCGCGACTGGGATACCCCCGAGCGGCGGGAGTGGGTCGAGACGCTCCACCAGGCGATCACGGCCGAGCCCTCCCCCGTCGTCCTCGTCGCCCACTCCCTCGCCTGCTGCCTCGTCGCGCACTGGGCGGCCGCGCACTCGGGACCGGTCCAGGGGGCGCTCCTCGTCGCCCCGAGCGACGTCGAGGCGGCGGGTTTCCCCGAAGGGACCACCGGCTTCGCCCCCATGCCCATGTCGCCTCTCCCCTTCCCCGGCATCGTCGTCGCCAGCACGGACGACGAGTACATCACCGTGGCGCGCGCCGAGCGCTTCGCGGCGGCCTGGGGCTCCCGGCTGGAGGTCGCCGGGGCGCTGGGGCACCTCAACTCGGCGTCCGGGCTCGGCTCCTGGCCGGCGGGCTTCGCGCTCCTCCGCGAGCTCCTCCTACCTCCGCGGTCGAACTAACCCAGCTTCAAGCTCTCGAGGGATCGGGCGGTCAGGACCCGCTGGCCGAGCTGGGTGAGCCGCTTCAGGGAGGAGATCGCCTCGACCCGCTCGCGAACCTCGTCCGTGAGAGGGCCGAAGCGCTGCTCGAGCAGGCTCAGCAGGAGATCCCGCATCGCCTGGAAGCCCTGCTGCAAGCCCTCTTCCCTCCCCTTCGCTTCCAGCCTCTCCGCCCAGGTCGTCGCCATCCGTCTCACCTCCCGGTTCTCCCGAACCGTACACAGGGCAGCGTACTCCGCCGCCTCCTCGGAATTCAACTCCACATAGGTCTCGACGCAGTTGACCAGCAGACCCCGTTGCTCGTCGTCCAGGCGGGCCGCAACGATCCGGCGCAGGCAGGCCATATTGAGGGCTATTCCTTGAAGATCGAGTCATGTCTGGGCATATCCCTCCCTCGAGAGAGCCGAGGAGATCGGCTCTTTCAAGGAGGAGACGGAAAGCGGTCGCTCGATCTTGCAGGCGTTTTGAAAAAAACTTGGGCTCGAATCTCAGGGCCTCAAGGACAGGCGAAGGCCGACGTGTCCTGGATCGGCGCGAAGGCTCGGCCCTGCGGGTTGGTGTAGGTCTTGACGGCGCCGGTTTGCAGGTCGGTCACCGTGATCACCGCCTGGACGTTGGTGAGCCCGCCGGCGAAGACCCAGTAGTGCCCTCCCAGGCCGCAACCGTCGATCACCTTGACGACCGCCTCGACGTTCGCGGCGTCGAAGAACCACAGGTAGCCGGTGTCGGCCGTGAGCTGCGTCACGTGGGCGTTACCCGCGTTGCCATGGCCGGTATCGAAGATGGCGGTTACCTTGAAGCGCAACCCACCGAGGCAGAGCGTGTTGGCGTCGCCGGTACAGGTGGTAGACGACGCGGGCTGGAAGAACAGATCGTCGACGTTGGCTGCGAAGCTGCCAGCGCTGGACGCCTGGAGGACGGCGGCGAACCTCGCGGACCGCCCGACCGCTGTGAGCGGCACCGCGGCGGCGGTCCATCGGTTCGTGGCGGTGACGAGCGGGGTCAGAGCGGCACCCCCGCCCGGGATGGGCGTCCCGCCGCAGAAGGGATTCGGGAAAAAGCCCACGGAAAAGAAGACGCCGCCGCTCCCCGCCTGGCCCGCCGGAATGAAGGCCTTGCCGCCAAGGACGTAGCGCGTTCCGGGCTCGGTCGTCGGGATGCACTGGGTGACGATGACGGGCGTCAGGCCGGGCCGATCGAAGTTGGCGTTCCCCTGGGCCGAGCCGGAAGCGGCAGAGCCGCCGGCGTCTCTCGTGCCGTCCCAGGAGGTCCCGTCTCCCACCTCCCAGCCGCTCAGACCGGTGTTGAAGTCAGGATTGGTGAGCAGGTTCTGCGCCGGCAGCGCCGTCCCCCCAACGGCGGCGAGCAACACCACGATCCCTACGGCGAGCGGAAGACGACTCGTCATCTCGGTACCCTCCTCAATCCCGTTATGCGGACCAGCTTGAGTCAGTGATTATGGTACGTCAGCATTTCCGGGATTGCAACCGAGGCCCGACGAGAGCTGACCGATGCGCAGGCGGCGCTTCTCCCGGTGGCTGGACCCGGCTGTGCTAGCATCCGTGCCGATTCGGCTAAGGAGAAACGATGGGAGAGGCGTTGAAGGCACCATCTCGGGCATCCCGGTTCAAGCTGCCCTCGCTCAAAGAGGTCCAGCGCCCCACGCGCTGGGACCTGATCGCCGCGGCCGTCCTGCTCGTCGGGATCGTCTTGATGGGCGCGAACTTCGCGGTCGTCCACCACAAGCCGGCCAGCGAGCCGTTCCCCAACGGCCTGACCAGCCTCTTCATCTTCACCCAGCTGGCGGTCTCGCTCGTCGGGCTGATGCTCCTCGGCAAGACCGCCAAGGAGGGCACCTGGTGGGGGAACATCGCCGCTATCCTGGCGATGCTGGTGGGGATGAGCGGCATCCTCCTCGCTGCCGCGCTCTGGGCGGCCTACTGACCGGTTCGATCCGGAACGAGCGCCGCGACGTAGGACTCTGACGGAGGCGCCGCTTCAAGCCGCTCTCCAGAAGGAGGCAGCGTGGCGGGAGAGAAAAAGCGCCCCTGGGGAAAGGTCGCCGTCTACGTCCTCGTCGCGGCGGTGGTCGTGGCCGCCCTCTTCCTCCTCGGCCGCCAGGCGGGGCAGTACGTCCCCCGTTTCGCCCAGTGGGTAGCGAGCCTGGGGATCTGGGGGCCGGTCGTCTTCATCCTCGGCTACATGGTGGCGACGATCGCCTTCGCCCCCGGCGTCATCCTGACCCTCGCCGCCGGCGCCATCTTCGGGATCGTTCGGGGCACCCTCTATACCTTCGTCGGAGCGACCCTCGGCGCCTGCGCCGCCTTCCTCGTCGCCCGCTACGCCGCCCGCCGGGCGATCGAGAAGAAGATCGCCGGCAACCCGCGCTTCGCCGCCATCGACCGGGCGGTGGCCCAGCAGGGATTGAAGATCGTCGCCCTCCTCCGCCTCTCGCCGGTCTTCCCCTTCAATCTCTTGAACTACGCCCTGGGGCTCACCCAGGTCCGCTTCGTCGACTACCTGCTCGCCTGCTTCGCCATGCTCCCCGGCACCCTCCTCTACGTCTACTACGGCCACGCGGCCGGCAGCCTCGCCGAGGCGGCGGGGGGTCACATCCAGAAGGGGACGGCCTACTGGGTCTCGCTCGGCATCGGCCTCGCCGCCACCCTGGTGGTGACGACGATCATCACCCGCCTGGCCAGCCGGGCCTTGAAAGAGCAGATCGGCGAGCCGGGAGAGGCCACGCAGAAAACGACACCGGAGAAGCCCAATGCCTGAGATCGCCGAGCCTCCCGCCCCCGTCACGAAGCTACCCCACGAGACCCGGATCGAGCCGGCCGACGAATTCAACCGGAGGCTGGTCGAGAACGTCCACCCCCAAAACTGGGTGAACCCGCAGCCGAAGGAGCGCTACCACCTGGTGGCGATCGGCGCCGGCACGGCGGGCCTCGTCTCGGCCGCCGGATCGGCGGGGCTGGGGGCGCGCTCGGCGATCGTCGAGCGGCATCTGATGGGCGGCGACTGCCTGAACGTCGGCTGCGTCCCCTCGAAGGGGATGATCAGCGCCGCCCGCTCCTGGGAGGCGGCGCGCCGGAGCGCCCGGGAGTTCGGCGGCCCGGTGACCGCGGGCCAGGAGGACTTCGGGGCCGCCATGGCCCGCATGCGGCGGCTGCGGGCCGGGATCAGTCACGCCGACAGCGCCCGCCGCTTCGCGGGGCTGGGGGTCGACGTCTTCTTGGGGCAAGGCCGCTTCGTCTCTCCCCAGGAGATCGAGGTCGACGGACCCGGCGGACACCGGCTGCGCTTCCGCCGGGCCGTCATCGCTACCGGCGGCCGGGCCGGAGTGCCACCGGTCCCGGGGCTCGCCGAGGCCGGCTATCTCACGAACGAGACGGTCTTCTCCTTGACCGCCCTTCCCGCCCGGCTGGCGGTCATCGGCGGCGGGCCGATCGGCTGTGAGCTGGCGCAGGCCTTCGCCCGCTTCGGCAGCATGGTGACCGTCGTCGACATGGTGGCCCACGCCCTGATCCGGGAGGACGCCGACGCCGCCGAGATCGTGCAGAAGGCCATGGCCGCGGACGGGGTTCGCTTCGCCTGGAACGCCAAGATCCTCGAGGTGCGGCGGCAGGGGGAGGAGAAGGTCCTCGTCCTCGAGATCGGCGGCCTACGGCGGGAGGTCGCGGCCGACGCCATCCTCGTGGCGGCCGGCCGGGTGCCGAACGTCGAGGGGCTCGGGCTCGAAGCGGCCGGGGTGCGCCATGGCAAGCAGGGGGTGGAGGTCGACGACCACCTGCGCACCAGCAACCCCCGGATCTACGCCTGCGGCGACGTGGCCTCCCGCTTCCAGTTCACCCATTTAGCCGACGCCCAGGCGCGGATCGTCCTCCAGAACGCCCTCTTCTTCGGTCGCGGCAGGGCGAGCGCCCTCACCATCCCCTGGTGCACCTACACCTCCCCGGAGATCGCCCACGTCGGGATGTACGAGAAAGACGCCGAGGAAAAGGGGCTCGCGGTCGACACCCTGACCGTGCCTTTGAGCGAAGTCGACCGCGCCATCCTGGACGGCGCCGACCAGGGCTTCCTCCGCCTCCATGTGAAGAAGGGGACCGACCGGGTCCTCGGCGCCACCCTGGTCGCCGAGCACGCCGGCGACATGCTGGGCGAGCTCTGCCTGGCCGTGACCCACGGCATCGGCCTCAAAAAGATCGCCTCGGTGATCCACCCCTACCCCACCCAGGGCGAGGTGGTGAAGAAGGCCGCCGACGCCTGGCGCCGGACCCAGCTCACCCCGACGGTCAAGAGGATCTTCCGCGGGTGGTTCCGGCTCTTTTCCTAGCCCTGATCTCGACAGGGTACAATCGGCTTCTCCTCCCGTAGTGAGCGGGGCGGGACACACCAGGGATCGGAGCCCACATGGACAAGAAGCCGGACGACAAGAGCATCCTTCAGCACATCCAGCACCTCGTGGACCAGGAGCACCAGCTCGACGGAAAGGGCGACCGCTCGCCCGAGGACCACGAGCGCCACCGCGCGCTCCAGGTCGAGCTCGACCAGTGCTGGGACCTCCTGAGACAGCGGCGGGCGCGGCGGGAGTTCGGGGAGGACCCCGACCAGGCGAAGGTCCGCGACGAGAAGATCGTAGAGAGCTACGAGCAGTAGGGCGGTGAAGCCGAAAGAGGGACAACCATGATCACCAAGAGCTACTCCAAGGCCGGCCGCTCGTGCCGGGTGACATTCAAGATTCCGGCCGGGCAGGCGGCAGCGCGGTCCGCGGTCGTGCTCGGCGAGTGGAATGGCTGGAACGCCGACGCGACCCCCATGAAGCGCGGCAAGGATGGCAGCTGGAGCGCCACGGTGACGATTGCGACCGGCCGCCCCTACCGCTTCCGCTACCTGTTCGACGGCAGACACTGGGCCAACGACGACGGGGCGGACGCCGCCGTTCACAACATCTTCGGCAGCCAGGACTCGGTCGTCTCGCTCGATGGCGAGGCGCCTGCCGCTCCGCCCGTGAAGAAGGCGGCGAAGGCGAAGACGACCTCGCCGGCCAAGAGCACCGGCAAGATGGCCAAGGGGAACGGCAAGCCGGCGACGAAGAAGGTGGAGGAAGCCGCTCCCGCGCCCCCGGCCGCCAAGCCCCGGACGGTGAGGAGCAAACGGAGCGCGGCGAAGGAGAAGTAGAGGCCGGCGGGCTAACCTCCCGCCCGCCCCTCAGGGATAAAGCCGATCCACCCGAGTTGACAGCCCCCCGGGGGGATGCTACGTTCCGCCCGCCTAAAAAACCGGTCTCCCTGACCGCGTAGGAGCAGATATGGCCGAGCTCAGCCTGGGTACGAAGTACGAGTGCTACAACTGCGGCACGAGGTTTTACGACCTCGGTAAGCCGGAGCCCCTCTGCCCCAAGTGCGGCGCCAACCAGAAGGACGCCGCTTCGAATGAGAGCCCCGCGGTCACGCAGGCGGCCCGACGCAAGCGCAAGGCGGAGATCCCCAAGGTCGTCGAGGTCGAGGAGGACGTCCCGATCGAGGACATCCCGGAAGAGGACTTAGAGGGCGCCGGCCTCGACGCCCTCGACACCGAAGAAGAGGAAGAGGACATCGACGACGAAGAGGTCTAGCGCCGTCCCCGTCGCCCTCGGTCTGGGCGGCAACCTGGGACCGGTCGAGGAGACGCTCGCGAGGGCGCTCGACCGGCTCCGGGCCGCCCTTGGGCCCCTGGCGATCGCGCCGCTCTACCGCACCCGTCCCGTCTCCCCCGTCCCCCAGCCGAGCTACTGGAACACCGCCGCCCTGGCGCACACCGACATGGAGCCCGACGCGATCCTCGCCCTGGCCATGGCCCTGGAGCGGGTGGCCGGGCGCGAGCGCGGGGTGCGCCTGGGGCCGCGGCCGCTCGACATCGACCTCCTCCTCTGCGGCAGCCGCACCTCGCGGGCGCCCGAGCTCACCCTCCCCCACCCCCGCCTTGCCGAGCGTCGCTTCGTCCTCGCCCCCCTGGCGGACATCGCCCCCGGCCTGCCGGTGCCGCCCGGCGGCGAGACCGTCGCCGACCTCCTCGCCCGGCTCGGTCCCGCCGCCCCCGGCGAGATCGAAAAAATCGCCTGGCACCTCGGAGACCCCGGCAGGCAACCGGGTGACGGGGCATGAACGGCCTCCTGATCGCCGGGATCCTCGTCGCCTGGGGGAGCCAGGCGGTCGCCCCCTGGCGCCTGCGCCGCGGCGACGAGGCGGCGCGCCGGCTCTGGGGGCATGCCGCCCTGCCGCTCCTCCTGGCCGGCGCGCTCGCCGCCCTCCTCTACGTCCACGACCGCCCCGACGCGGCCATCGCCGCCGGCCTCTCGCCCCTCCTCTCCACCCTGCCCGGGCGGGTCCTCACCCTGTTGCTCGCGGCGCTCGTGGGCGCCGACCTGATCCTCGCCCTGGGCAAGGGGCGGGTCGAGAACCTCGGCTGGCCGCTCGCCGCTTCCTTGAGCCTCCTCTTCCTCGCCGCCGCCTCTCTGGGGATGGAGCTCCTGCGGGTGGGCGAGGGCCAGCAGGGCCCCCTGCCGCTCCTCTTCGCCGCCGCCGGCTGCCGGCTGCTCGTCACCCTCGGCGCCGGCGAGGCGGCCGCCCCCGGCCGGCCCCTCTTCGCTGGGATGGCCGGCCTCGCCCTGCCGCTCTATTTCCTCTGCCTGCCGCTCCCTCTGCAACGCGCCATCGCCGGCACTGGCGCCTGGCTCACTCTCGCCGGGGCGGCTCTCCTCTTCCTCGCCGCCCGCTGGTTCCCCGCCTCCCTGCGGCGCCCCGCCGTCCTCGCCGCGGCCCTCCTCGCCGGCCTCTTCTTCGCCCAGGCCGGGGACCTCTACCAGGCGCTCCCCCTCCCGCCCCTGCCGCCCATGCCGCCGCTCCCGGGGCGGTAATCTCCCCGGATGTGGGGCGGGCGTAAGATCCCTGCCATGATCCCCCCGAGCCTCGACGTCCTCGTCGTCGACGACGAGCCCAACATCCGGCGCACCATGACCCTTCACCTGGAGGGCCGGGGGCACCGGGTGCGGGCGGCGGCCTCGGCCGGGGAGGCCGCGGCGGTGGTGGGGGAACGCTCCTTCGATGTCGCCTTCGTCGACCTCCGCCTGGGGACCGAGTCGGGGCTCGACCTCCTCCCCCGGCTGGCGGCGGCGGCACCGGGGTTGAAGATCGTCGTCATCACCGCCTACGCCTCGGTCGAGACCGCGGTCGAGGCCATGCGGCGGGGCGCAGCCGACTACCTGGCGAAGCCCTTCACCCCGGCCCAGATCGACCTCACCCTGGAGAAGGTCACCGCCCTCGCCCGCCTGGAGCGCCGGGTCCAGGCCCTGGAGGGGGACCTGGCCCAGGCCGACCCGGAGGCCGACCTCGACAGCGCGAGCCCCGCCATGCGGACCGCCCTCCACCTGGCGCGCCAGGCCGCGCCGGGGGACGCCCGGGTCCTCCTGCGCGGCGAGAGCGGCACCGGCAAGGGGGTGGTGGCGCGGGCGATCCACCTCTGGAGCCCGCGCCGCGACCGCCCCTTCGTCACCGTCTCCTGCCCGGCCCTCCCCGCCGAGCTCCTGGAGAGCGAGCTCTTCGGCCACGTGCGGGGGGCCTTCACGGGGGCCGGCCGCGACAACCCCGGCCGGGTCGCCGTGGCCGAGGGGGGGACCCTGCTGCTCGACGAGATCGGCGACCTCCCCCTCCCACTCCAGCCCAAGCTCCTGCGCTTCATCCAGGACCGCGAGTACGAGCGGGTGGGGGACCCCACCCCACGGCGGGCCGACGTGCGCATCCTCGCCGCCACCAACCAGGACCTGGAGCGCGCGGTGGCGGCGGGGAGCTTCCGCGAGGACCTCCTCTACCGCCTGAACGTCCTCACCCTCGAGATTCCACCGCTCCGCGAGCGGCCGGAGGACCTCCTCCCCCTCGCCCGCCGCTTCCTCGCCTTCTTCGGCCGCGGCTACGGCAAGCCGGGGCTCCACCTGGCGCCGGCGGCGGAGCGGGCGATCCTCGCCCACTCCTGGCCGGGAAACGTCCGCGAGCTGCGAAACGCGCTCGAGCGCGCCACCATGCTCGCCGCGGGCTTGGAGATCGGCCCCGAGCTCCTCATGGTCCACGCCACGCCCAACCCCGGTCCGCGGGGGATCGAGCTCGGCGACCCGCTGCCGGTCGCGGCGATCGAGGAGGAACACATCCGGCGGGTGCTCGCCCGGACCGAGTCGCTCAAGGAGGCGGCGGAGATCCTCGGCATGGACCAGGCGACCCTCTGGCGGCGGCGGAAGCAGTACGGGATATGATTCACTCCCCCTTGCAATCTGCAATCCCCCCCACCCCACCCACCTTGCACCCTGCAACGCCGCCCCTCCGCCCTCGCCCTCTCGGTTTCCACTAAGCTCCAGACCAACAACGACTTCGCCGTTTCCGTCCGGCCTGGTACCGCCTCTGCACTGGAGGAAGATTGCCATGTTCGGACTGCGATCCAAGCTCACTCTAGGCTTCGCCGGCCTCCTCGCCATCCTCGTCCTCCTCGGCCTCCAGAGCATCTCCCTCCTCTCCCGGCTGGGGGGGTCGATCGACGTCATCCTGCGCGAGAACTACCGGAGCGTCGTCGCCTGCCAGGAGATGAAGGAGGCGCTCGAGCGGATGGACAGCGGCGCCCTCTTCGCCCTCGCCGGGGACGCCGCGCGGGGCCGCGCCGTCGTCGACTTGAACCGCCCGCGCTTCGAGCGCGCCCTCAACTTCGAGCTCCACAACGTCACCCTCTCGGGCGAAGAGGCGCGGGCGAAGCGCCTGGCCGCGCTCTACCAGACCTACAGCGGCGTCCTCCCCCAGGTGCTCGACGAGGCGGCGCCCCTCGCCGGGCGGCGGGAGGCCTACTTCGGCCGGCTGCTGCCGGTCTTCCAGGAGATCAAGGCGACCGCCGACCAGGTGCAGCAGTTGAACCAGGCCAACATGGTCGAGGCCAACGCCCGCGCCCGGCGCCTGGCGGCGGCGGCCGACCGGCGCATGCTCCTCCTCCTCCTCCTGGGGGCGGCCGTGGCGGTCGGCTTCGTCGTCTTCCTCTCCCGCGCCATCTTGGTCCCCCTGCGGCGGCTGACCGAGTCGGCGCACGAGATCGAGGGCGGCAACCTGGACTTAGTCGTCCAGGTGACCTCGCACGACGAGCTGGGGCAGCTCGCGGCGGCCTTCAACGCCATGGCCGAGAGCCTGCGCGAGCTGCGCCGGAGCGATCAGGCCCGCCTCCTGCGCGCCCAGCAGACCTCGCAGCTCGCGATCGACAACCTGCCGGACGTCGTCGCCGTCTTCTCGCCGGAGGGTCAAGTCGAGCTGGTCAACCAGACGGCGGTCGCCACTCTGGGATTGAAGCCGGGCGAGCCGGCGCCAGAGAGCCACGCCGCCTGGCTCCAGCCGCTCCTCGCCCAGGCGACCCGCGAGGGCACCCTGCCCGAGCGCGGTCACGAGGCGGCCATCCAGCTCTTCCAGGAGGGCAAGGAGCGTTTCTTCCTGCCCCGCGCCACCGCCATCCGCGATGCGCGCCACCGGCTGCTCTCGGTCATCCTGATCCTGGCCGACGTCACCGACCTGCGCCGGGTCGACGAGATGAAGAGCGATCTCCTGTCGACCGTCTCGCACGAGCTGCGCACCCCGCTCACCTCGCTCCAGATGGCGGTCCACATCCTCCTCGGGGAGGGGCAGGGGGCGCTCAACCCGCAGCAGACCGACCTCCTCCTGGCCGCCCGCGACGACGCCGAGCGCCTGCGCGAGATCATTTCGAGCCTGCTCGAGATCTCGCGCCTGGAGTCGCGGCAGCGGCTCCTGCGCTACGAGCCGGTGACGCCGCGCGACTTCGTCGACCGGGCGGTCGAGGAGTTCCAGCCCGCTTTCGGCGACTCGGGGGTCAACCTCGCGGTCGATGTCGATCCGCGGGCGGAGAAGGTGCGGGTCGACCCGGCCCGCGCCCGGCTGGTGCTCGCCAACCTGCTCTCGAACGCCCTCCACCACACCCCGGCGGGCGGCGCGGTCAAGGTAAGCGCCACGCCGCGGGACGGCTTCGTCCGCTTCGCGGTCGAGGACACCGGCCGCGGCATCTCCGCGGAGCACGCCGGCAAGGTCTTCGAGCGTTTCTTCCAGGTGCCGGGGACCGAGGACCTGGGGGGCGCCGGCCTCGGCCTCTCGATCGCCAAGGAGATCGTCCACGCCCATGGCGGCGAGATGCACTGCCAGAGCCACGAGGGGAAGGGGACGACTTTCTGGTTCACCCTGCCCTTAGCCGAGACCACCGCGCCATGATCGAGCTCCGCCTCTCCTATGAAAAATACCGGTACCGACACCCTCGTTAAGCGGTCGAAGAACCTCATCCTGGGCAAGCCCCGGGACGTCAAGGACCCCGAGATCTTCCATCACGTCTCCCTCATCGCCTTCCTCGCCTGGGTGGGGCTGGGAGCCGACGGGCTCTCGTCCTCGGCCTACGGCCCGGACCAGGCGTACCGCGCCCTCGGGGTCCACGGCCACCTGGCGATCGCGCTGGTGGCGATGACGGCGGTCACCATCTTCGTCATCTCGCTCGCCTACTCGAACCTGATCGAGCACTTCCCGGGCGGCGGCGGCGGCTATCTCGTCGCCACCAAGCTTCTGGGGGAGAAGGTGGGCGTCGTCTCCGGCTGCGCGCTCCTGGTCGACTACGTCCTGACCATCTCGACCTCGGTCGCCTCGGGCTGCGACGCCCTGTGGTCCTTCCTGCCTCCCCACTGGGCGAGCGGAAAGCTCGGCGCCGAGGTCGTCGTCCTCGTCCTCCTGATCGTCTTGAACCTGCGCGGGGTGAAGGAGTCGGTGACGATCCTCGCTCCCATCTTCCTCTTCTTCCTCCTCACCCACGTCGTCCTCATCTTCTACGCCATCGGCAGCCACGTGACGGCCCTGCCGTCGATCTTCCACCAGGCCTCCTTCGACTTCCACGCCTCGGTGCGCTCGCTGGGCTTCGCCCCCATCGCCTTCCTCCTGCTGCGCGCCTACTCGATGGGCGGCGGCACCTATACCGGAATCGAGGCGGTGTCGAACGGGGTCAGCATGCTGCGTGAGCCGCGCATCCAGACCGGCAAGCGAACGATGTTCCTCATGGCGGCCTCGCTCGCCTTTACCGCCGGCGGCATCCTCTTCGCCTACATGCTGCTCGACGTCCACCCGGAGGGCGCCAAGACGTTGAACGCCGTCCTCCTGGAGCGCCTGTTCAACGGCTGGCACCTGGGCGGGTTCCACTTCGGCCCCGGCTTCGTCGTCGCGACCTTAGCCGCCGAAGCGGCGCTCCTCTTCGTCGCCGCCCAGACCGGTTTCCTGGACGGCCCCCGGGTCCTCGCCAACATGGCGGCCGATTCCTGGATGCCGCACCGCTTCGCCCAGCTTTCGAGCCGCCTGGTGACCCAGAACGGCGTCGTCGTCATGGGTCTCGCCGCCGTCGTCACCCTCCTCTACACCCGGGGCAACATCGCGACCCTCATCGTCATGTACTCGATCAACGTCTTCATCACCTTCTCGTTGACCGAGCTCGGCATGGCGCGGCACTGGATCCTCGAACGCCACCGGGATCCCCGCTGGAAGCGCCAGCTCGCCATCCAGGGCACCGGGCTCGTGCTCTGCTTCTCGATCCTCTGCGTCACCCTCTACGAGAAATTCGGCGAGGGCGGCTGGATCACCATGGTCGTCACCAGCGCGACCATCGGCCTCTGCTTCCTCATCAAGCGCCACTACCTGAAGACCCGCCTGGCCCTGACCCGGCTCGACAAGGAGCTGACCTCGCTCCCGGCCTCCACCCGGCACGAGCCGCCGCCGCCCGTCGATCCCAAGGCGCCGACCGCCGTCATCACGGTCTCGGGGTTCGGGGGCTTCGGTCTCCACGAGCTGCTGTCGATCAACCAGATCTTCCCCCGCCACTTCGAAAACTTCATCTTCCTCTCCGCCGCGATCGTCGACTCCGGCAACTTCAAGGGGGAGGCGGAGGTCGGGGCGCTCGAGGACGAGACCCGCGGCAGCCTCGAAAAGTACGTGCGCTGGTGCCACCAGCACGGCCTGCGGGCGGACTACCGGATGGCGATCGGCACCGAGGCGGTGGGGGCGGTCGAGCAGCTCTGCCGCACGGTGGCCCGGGAGTTCCCGCGCTCGGTCTTCTTCTGCGGCAAGCTGATCTTCCAGGAGGAGCACTGGTATCACCGGCTCCTCCACAACGAGACCGGCTATGCTCTCCAGCGGCGCCTGCAGTTCGAGGGCATCCCCACGATCGTCCTGCCGATCCGGGTGCTCGGGGGGTAAGCTCCTCCTGCCTTGACCGTCCAGCCCACCCCCGAGAGCTTCCTGCGGCTCATCCACCGCTCGCGCCGCGGGCGGCTCAAGGTCTACCTGGGCTACGGGCCGGGGGTGGGCAAGACCTACCAGCTCCTGCTGGAGGGGCAGCGCCTCAAGGCCCAGGGGGTCGACGTCGTCGCCGGCTTCGTCGAGACCCACGGCCGGGCCGAGACCGCCTCGCTCCTCCTCGGGCTCGACCTCGTGCCGCGGCGCGCCGTCGTCTACCGCGGGGTCCAGCTGGAGGAGATGGACCTCCCGGCGATCCTCGCCCGGGCGCCCGAGGTGGCGCTGATCGACGAGCTGGCGCACACCAACCTGCCGGGGAGCGGCAACGGCAAGCGCTACCAGGACGTCCAGGAGGTGCTGGCGGCGGGCATCCACGTCATCACGACGGTCAACGTCCAGCACCTGGAGAGCCTCTACGACACGGTCGAGCGGCTGATCGGGGTGCGGGTCAAGGAGCGGGTCCCCGACTGGGTGATCGCCGAGGCGGACGAGATCGTCAACGTCGACCTGGCGACCGAGGACCTGCGGCGGCGCCTGGCCGAGGGCCGGGTCTACACCGCGGAGCGGGCGGACCAGGCGCTCGCCCACTTCTTCCGCAAGGGGAACTTAGAGCAGCTCCGCGAGCTCGCTCTCCGCGAGGCGGCCTCGGTGATCGAACAGAAGGGGCGCGGCCTGCCCGGCGAGGACCGGGTGCAGGCCCCCGACCAGATCGTCGCCTGCCTCTCCTCCGGGAGCCCCGACACCCCGGCCCTCCTGCGCTACGCCTCCCGCCTCGCCGGCCGCTTGAACCGCAACTGGTACGCCCTCTACGTGCAGACCCCCACCGAGGACCGCTCCGGCCCGGCGGCCCGGAGCGCGGGGAGCGGCGGCCTGGCCCTCGCCGCCCAGCTCGGGGCCATGGTGTTCACCTACAAGGGGGACGACGTCGTCGACACCATCCTCCGCTTCGCTCGCGAGTACCGGGTGGGGCACGTCGTCGTCGGCCGGCCCAGCCCGCGGCCGCTCTGGCGCCGGCTGCTCCAGCGGACTGGGCGCGGGGGGCACGGTCTCGACTTGGAACGGCTGGTCGCCGAGGCGCGGGGGATGGCGGTGGTGGTGGTCGACGCGGCAATGCCGGCAATATCGGCGATCCCGGCGTCGGCGACGCCGGGAAGGATGGGGGCGACGGAGCCCGCGGACTCCACCCGTCTCCCGCAGACCGCGCCACCCCCGGCGGCGGCGCCCACCCGGCTCTCGGCCCTCCTCGCCGAGCCGGCGATCCTCCTCTTCCCCGAGCCGATCGACAAGGGTGAGCTCCTGCGCCGGCTCGTCACCGCGGTCGCCGGCTCCCCCCCAGCCTTCGACGCCGCGGACGTCCTGCGCCGGATCGAGCGCCGGGAGGGGGAGGCCTCGACCTTCCTCTCCGAGGGGATCGCCCTGCCGCACGTGCGGGTGCCGGGGCTTCAGGCGGCGCGGGTGGGGCTCGCTCTCCCCCGCACCCCGTCGACCGGGCTCGCCGGGATCGAGGCGGTCTTCCTCTTCCTCTGCCCCGAGGAGTCGCCCGACCTCTGCCTCAACCTCCTCGCCACCGCCGCCCGCCTGTTCCGCGACCCGGCCTCCCGGGCGGCCCTCGGCCGGGCCGGGAGCGCCCACGAGGCGCTGCAGGTGATCCGGGCCTGGGAGGACTATCCCGTGGCCGACAGATCCGGCTCATAGGAATCGGACACTGCTACACTTCTCTCCATGAGCCTCGCCACCGCCCTCCTCCATGCGGACGACCTCTTCCGGATGCCTCGGGATGGCTGGCGCTACGAGCTCGTCGAAGGAGTCCTC
>JAXDLD010000541.1:0-5890 GCA_034666805.1 Acidobacteriota bacterium | reverse complement strand
GGCCGCGGCCGGGCGGGCCGGCAGGATCATGGCCGCCGTGGCGGCAGCGAGGAGCGCCCTGCGGACGCCGGACCCGGGCGAGGCCTTCAACATCGCCCTATAGTACTCCGATGCCGGAACGTGCCGCGGGCCTACGGCGATCCCTTGGCGCACTCCAGGCGCACGAGTCGCTTGCCGGCCCGGTACTCGGCGAGAGCCAGCTCTTTCAAGGCCGGGAAGCGATCCGGCTCGATCCAGCGGCTCTTGAGCTCGGCGCGGCGCTCGACGGTCAAGAGGCCCCCCTCCATGGTGACCTTCTGGTGGAAGCTCCCCAGGGGGTTGTCCACCGCCGCGTCCTGCGCCGCCGGGGGACAGCTCTTCTCGGGGAGCTGGAGCCGCCAGACGGAGCGGGTCACCTCCGGGGTGAGCACCATCGGCACCGTGCGGCCGTCGAGGAGCCCCGGAGCGGGCATGCCGTGCAGGCTCGCGGGCTGGAAGCTGCCCGCCGCCCTGCCGCCCGAGCTGCCCCCAGAACCGCCGCCGGGCAGGAACCCCGGGAGCTGGACCCGGGCCGAGATGCGCAGCGATGGCACCCCTTCCCGCGAGGCCTTGACGGCGAGGGCGGTCAAGGTCGCTCCGGGCAGAGCACCCCCGAGGAGCGCCCGCGCGTCCGCCTCGTTCTCATCCGGCCGGCGGGCGGCCAGGCGGTTCACCCAGGCGGCTCCCATCTCGCCGGTCAGCTCGAGCGACGCCTGGCCGACCCCGTCCCCCCGGTCGGTCGTGGCGAGGGTCACCTCGAGGAGCCGCGATTCACGGTCCGGCCGCACCGGGGTGTGCACGAGGAGGCTGTGCTCGCCGCGCACCACCAGCGCCTCCTGGTCCTCGACGCCGGGCGGCAGCCAGAAGGCGGAGCCCAGGGTCTCGGTGGCGTCGATGAAGAGGAAGCCGCCGGCCACGGGGTCGTCCGGGGTGGTCTCGAGCCCCGCCGCCGCCACCGCGACGATCACGTGGTTGAACTCGTCGGGGGCCGGGAAGTCGGCATCCACCCGGCCCCTGGGGGCGAGGCGGACGAGCGCCGGGTAGGCCTCGACGCCGGCCGCCTCGAGGAGGTCGACGAGCAGCACCGACTTGTCCTTGCAGTCCCCCCAGCGCCGGGTCATGGTGTCCTCCGGCGCCGCCGGCCGGTAGCCGCCGATGCCCACCTCGACCGCCACGTAGCGCACGTCCTTCCTGGCGAAAGCGGCGAGCGCCTCGATCTTCTGGCGCCGGCCGGCGATCCCGCCGGCGATCTCCGCCGCCTCCTGCGCAGCGGCGCCGCGCCGTGCGGCACCCCGGCGACCAGCCCCTGGTACCAGCGGCCGACCCCCGGCCAGGTGGCGAGAGGACCCCAGGCATAGCGCAGCACCGGGCCGAGCGCCTCGGGGGCGTGCTCGGGCGCCGTGACGGCGGGGAGGCCGCTCGCCGTCACCAGGAGCCGCCCCGGGGACTCCTCGACCTTGAACCCGTCCTTTGAGCCGTCGAGCCGCCAGCGCCAGCCGGCGCTCGCCGGGGCTCCCTTGACCTCGACCCGCAGGCGCTCGATCCGGTCGCCCGCCGTGCCGAGGCGGATCTGCCCGGAGGGGAAGTAGGGCTTCTCCTCCACCTGGTAGTCGAGGGTGAAGACCGAGCCGACCGGCACGGCCGGGATCTCGACGGTGCGGAGCTTGCTCGAGCTGTGGATCTCGAAATCGGCGGTGACCTCGGCGGTGTCGAGCCCCTTGCGGCCGACCTTCACCACCCTGCCGCCAGGCTCCGTGGCATAGGCCTTCAAGTCGACGAGCTTGCGATTCTCGTCGAGGTAGATCGGATAGGGGGACCAGGAGCCGAAGTCCTGGGCCGAGTCGAGCCGCACCGCGAGCTGGGTGCGCTCGACGACCGAGCCGTCCGCCCGGATCTCGACCGTGATCGACTTGTCGAGGATCGTCGCCGCGGAGGCCGGCGCGGCCATCACCGCGACCGCCACCGCGGCCGCCACCAGGGCGAAGAGCGCCAGGCTAGCGCCGTACGAGGACGAGAGTCTCGGCATCGCTCTTCTCCGCCGCGTCATAGAGGGCGTGCACCCGGTCGACGCCCTGGAGGGTGATGATCTGCTTCTTGGCGAGGTCGAACCGGCGCCGGTAGGTGAGCGAGCGCTCCGCTTCCTTGACCTCGACCGCGATCGCCAGGGCGCCGGCGTCGTTCTCCTGGTGCGCCGCCTGCGGCCGCCGCTCGACCGACCAGCCGGCGGGCCAGGTGAGGTCGAGCTCAACCTCGTCTCTGTCGGCATAGTCGAAGAGGAGGGGCGAGCGCCGCTGGGCGGCGGGCCCGGTCAAGGGCTGATGGACCGGCCCGAGCGGCCGGCTGGGGAGGAGGCTCAGCTCGTCGCCCAGCGCCTCCTCTGCGCGCTCGGCCATGGCCCAGTGGACCTCGACCTTCCCCTCCTCGGCGGACTCGGTCACCTTGACCTCCGAGATGGCGAAGTCCTTATAGCTCTTCTCGAGCCACTCCTTCCAGGCGGTGGTGGTCTTGTCGGCATCCTCTTTCCAGCCGATCCGCTCGGTCGCGTGCTGGCCGGTCAGGAGGAGGGTGCCGGTCCCCCGGGCCGCCCCCTTCTCGTCCACCGCGAGCTTCAGGGCGGCGCGCCGGCCGTTGTGCTCGAAGGGCTCCTCCGGCAGCACCACGCTCTCCGGCTTCTTGCGGTCGGGGATCACCGCGATCGTCCCCTCGAGCTCGGCCGGGAGCTGGCCGAAGCCCAGGGCGCGGTCCGCCGGGTAGAGGAAGATCCGCTGGCCGTCGATCTCGGCCACCACGACGTCCTGATCGAACCAGGCGGGATTGGCAAGCCGCAGGTCGACCAGGCCGTGCCCGCGCTCCGCGGCCCAGACCGGCTTGGCCTTGATCTTGACCGCGTCGAGCATGGCGACTAAGAGAAGGGCCTTGTCGAGGACGTCGCCCCGCCCCTTGCCGAGGGTGCCGTCGACCGAGTGCTCCGGGTTCAAGAAGGCGTGACCGCCGCCCTCGGTCGCGATCTCGTCGCGGACGAAGCGGTAGATCGCCGCCGCCTGCGGGCGCTGTCCCTTCCCGGCGGCTTTCGCCAGGTCCTCCGCTTTGTGGGATGCCTTGCGGTCGGAGTGGAGGACCTTGTCGTAGTCGTCGAGCAGCAGGTCGGAGGTCGTCGCCCAGGTCTCGAGCAGCCGCCGGGCGTCGCCGTAGGCGTGGAACACCGTCGGCAGCATGACGATCTGCGCCGTCAGGTCCTCGAAGGGGAAGCCCAACGGCTCCCGGGGCACCGGCGCCACGCGCTCGGCCCAGTTGCGCGCCCGGGTGCCGCGGACGGTGTCGGCGCGCTCGCTCTTGATCCCCACCCCGAGCGGGTCGCGGCTCCAGGTCTGGACCGACATCGACTTGGGGATGTAGTAGACGATCTCGGACAGGAGGGTCGGCAGCCGGTTGGCGAAGTACCAGGGCTCGATGAAGAAGATCGAGTCGAAGTGGAGGTCGTAGTGGTAGTCGAGGATGGCGCCCACGGTGACGGCGGGGAAGGCGACCGCGGTGACGTAGAGGTCGCGGTTCTTCGACACCCGGCGGACGAACTTGGCGTCGGCGGGGAGGGGGACGACCGTGCCGTCGGGCAGCACCGTGCGGCCGGCGAAACCCGACAGGCGGACGTAGTTGCTGTGCTCGATCTCGATCTCGCCCTGGCTCTTACCCTCCTCGGTGAGGATCTTGATCCGGCCCTGGACCGAGAGCCGCGAGGAGACTTCGTGGCTGGCCGGGTCGAGCATCTGGAACTCGCCCTTATGGAAGAGCACCGCGGCCGGAGCGTTGGGCGCCCCGGGCACGGTCTTCAAGGCGCGCTCGGCGTCGCCGATGGGCGGGAAGTCTTCGGCCGCGAGAGGGCCCGCGCCGAGAGCGAGGAGGGTCACGGCCGCGAGCGCGGCGCCGCACCGGAAGATTGCCGACTTCATCTCTACCCCCTTGGGTCTTGGTTGGCTCCGATCAGCCTGGACTCGCAGAGGAGTGGCGGAAAAGGGCGAAGCATTTCAGCCGTTGCCCTCCCGCCCCCTGTGGTTTCGTGATTCTCCCCATAGTATCCTCGTCACCGCTCATGGGGAAGCACGGAGGACACGATGGGTGACAGACAGCCGGTTACGAGCAGGCCGATCCGGACCAAGCCGCAGCTGATCCGCGCTCTCCGCGAGGCGGCGGAGATCGAGCAGCAGCTCATGGTCCAGTACCTCTACGCCGGCTTCTCGCTCAAGAAGCGGCCGGACGAGCGCTGCAACGCGGCGCAGTTCGAGTCCGTCCGCCGCTGGGGATCGACCCTCCTCATGGTGGCGCGGCAGGAGATGGAGCACCTGGCGCTCGCCAACGACATCCTGACCGCTCTCGGCGCCGACCCCTGGTTCAGCCGCGAGAACATCCCCCGCCAGTCGCGCTACTACCTGGGGGCGAACCTGGCCGCGGAGAAGGCGAAGAGCGGCGAGGTCGTGCCCTGCGACATCCCCTTCGTCTTCGAGCGCTTCAACCGGGCGACCATCGGCCGCTTTGTCTGCGCCGAGAGCCCGGGCTACGACACCCTGAAGGAGAGCGGCGATCCCATCCCCACCTGGTGCTTCGGCACCCAGGAGCGCCCCTGCCCCTCGCACTCCGAGGCGGAGTACACCCATGCCGCAAACGCTCCCCAGGCCTTGGAATCGGCGAGGCCGCTCTACCCCCTGGCCCGCACCCACCTGGCTCCGGAGGGCGTGCAGGGCGGGAGCCTGGAGAGCGCCGTGGGCGTGGCGGAGATCCATCCCGGGACGATCACCGAGCTCTACGCCCTGATCCAGGAGGCGATCAACACCCTCCCCGGCCTCTTCACCGGCAACCCCAGCCAGCAGGTCTTCGTCCCGGTCGAGTACCAGGTCAACATCTTCCCCATCGTCGACGTCGCCTCGGCGAACCTGGCGATCGAGCTGATCGTCGAGGAGGGGGAGGGGATCAGCGCCCCGCCGGGCTTCCAGAGCCACTTCAGGCGTTTCTACGACATCCACGAGGAGCTGGCGGCCGAGCTCGCCCGGGACCCTCACTTCGAGCCCTCCCTCCCGCTGCCGAAGAACCCCAAGCCCGGGGAGATCACGAGTCCCTTCGCCCGGCGCACCTTCGACCTCTTCAACTACAGCTACGCGACGCTCCTCTTCGTCTTGACCTCGCTCTACAAGAACTACGTCCCGGTGGGGAACCAGAGCTACCCCTTCTTCAGCGCGGCCCTCCAGGAGACCGCCTTCGGGCCGGCGATGACCATGCTCCTGCGGCCGATCGCCGAGGTGCTGGCCTACGCCAAGTCGGGGGATGGGAAACACACGACCGGCCCCGACTACCACCTCTCCCGGGACGACGAGAAGCTCCTGGAGCACTACGATCACGAGAGGCTCGGCGACATCGACTTCTTCCTCGGCCGCTTCGCCCACATCATCGCCGAGCTCCAGGCGCTCTCAGGGGAGAACCTGCTCGCGGTGGCGCGCGAGGAAAACGACGTGCCGTATTTGAAACGCCAGCTCGCCTTCGTCCTGGAGAGCGCCACGGCCATGTCCAACAACCTGCGGCGGATCTACCAGATCGGCCAGCTCGCGCAGTTCGTCGTCGCACCGTGAAGGGGGACCGCCCATGACCTTTGCCAAGCTTTTAGAGATCCAGTTCCAGGGCTACTTCCTCTGCCGCCTGGCGACCGATCCCGACCCCACGAACGAGCCGAGCGGGGTCTCCGGCTACACCATGGCCCTGGTGGGGGAGGACGAGCTCGACGCCGTCATCCGCACCCAGATCACCCCGGAGTTCGCCGAGAAGAACCTGCGCGAGCCGGCGAAGCGGATGGGGATCGAGATCGGCGTCTCCGTCACCAGCGTCACCT
>JAXDLD010000540.1:0-7475 GCA_034666805.1 Acidobacteriota bacterium | reverse complement strand
CCGTGCTCAAACGTCTGAAGTTCGCCCACAAGGTGGCCCTGATGCCGGGGCTCGCGGCGCTCGGCTTCTTAGTCGTCCTCGCGGTGTCGTGGGCGGTGGGGGCAGGGAACGGCCGCATCCTGCGGGGCATCGAGCAGGGGTCGTTCCCGGCGGTCGACGCCAGCCGCGAGCTCGAGGAGACCCTCGCCCGGGTGCAGCGCGGCCTCCAGGACGCCGTGGCCGCCGCCGACCGCGCGATGCTCATGGAGACCGACACTCTCCGCGACCACTTCCTCGCGGTCTTAAAAAAGCTCGAAGAGAACAAGAACCTGCCCTCGGGCAGCAAGGCCCCCACCATCGGCAAGGACTTCGTCTCCTATTACAACCTGGCGCGGGAGAACTCGCTCCACCTGATCGGGGGCGGCGGCGTCTCCGAGAGCCTGGCGGCGTCGCTCAAGGAGCAGACCCGGCAGTACAACGACATCCACCGCACCCTGGAGACCTTCACGGCGCGCAACCGGGGGGACATGGAGCAGGCGTTCGCCAAGGCGCGCGACAACCAGCGCTCCTCGCTGACCGCGATCGTCGTCGTGACCGTGCTCTCGATCCTCGCTCTCGCCGGCCTCTCCTTCTTCGTCATCCGCTCGCTCACCGGGCCGCTCGGCGCGGCGGTCGAGGTCGCCGGCCGGCTGGCGCGGGGCGACATGTCCGGCCGGATTTCCGGGGCGCTCTCGGACGACGAGGTCGGCGAGCTCGGCAAGGCCATGGAGCGGATGGTCATCTATCTGAAGGAGATGGCGGCGGTGGCCGACTCGATCGCCGCCGGCAACCTCCAGGTGCAGGTCGTCCCGCGCTCCGAGGCAGACGTCTTCGGCAACGCCTTCGAGCGGATGACGGGGAACCTCCGGCGGATGATCGGCGACGTCAAGAGCTCGGCGGTCCAGGTGACCGGGGCGGTCGAGCGGATCTCGGGCTCGGCATCCGAGATCCGGCGGGGAGCCGAGAGCCAGTCGACCTCGACCGAGGAGACCTCGGCCACCATGGTCGAGATGGCGAGCCAGATCGACAGCATCAACCGCTCGACCCAGGCGCTCGCCGCCAACGTCGAGGAGACCTCCTCCTCGATCCAGGAGATGGGGGCCTCGATCGAGCAGGTGGCGAAGAGCTCCGAGGACCTCCTGGCCTCGGTCGAAGAGACCTCGGCGACGATCGAGGAGATGACCGCCTCGATCCAGTCGATCGCCGGGAGGGTACAGGTGGTCGACGACGTGTCCCGCGAGGCGGCCAAGGCGGCCTCGGACGGCGGCGAGCGGCTGTCGCGGGTCATCCAGGGGATCGGCACGTCCGGGAAAGACATCGGCAAGATCGTCCGCCTGATCAACGAGATCGCCGACCAGACCAACCTCCTGGCCTTGAACGCCGCCATCGAGGCGGCGCGGGCGGGCGACGCGGGGCGCGGCTTCGCGGTCGTCGCCGAGGAGATCAAGCGCCTCGCCGAGCGCTCGATGACCTCGACCCGCGAGATCGACGCCTTCGTCGAGGCGGTGCAGAGAGACACCGCCGAGGCGGTCCAGCTCTCGTCGCAGGTGCTCGACCAGATCGTCTCCTCGGTCAAGCGGACGACCGATTTGATCCGCGACGTCCACGCCGCCACCCAGGAGCAGAACGCCGGGGCGACCCAGATCCTGCGCACGGCGGCGACCATGCAGAACACCACCCAGCAGCTCGCCACCGCCGCCCGCGAGCAGGCGCACGGGGCGCGCCAGATCATGACCTCGGTCAACATGATGAACCGCATGACCCAGCAGGTGGCCGACGCCACCAACGAGCAGATGAAGGGCGGCGACCAGGTCGTCAAGGCGGTCGACCAGATCGCCCACGTGGCGCAGAAGTACCTGGCCGCCACCGAGCAGCTCTCGAACGCCACGTCGAGCCTGGCCGGCGAGGCCGATCGCTTGAAGGGGATGTCCGAAGTCTTTCAGGTATGAGCGCAGGTATGACCGAATGAGGTACAGCCAATGACGATGCTAGAGCCGGTCCCCTCCCCTCCCCCGTCCTGGGAGGAGTGCATGGAGCTCCTGGAGAAGCTCCCCTCCCTGCCGCTCGCCGAGCGGGCGGACGCCATCGAGCGCCTGGCGCGCAACTCGAGCCCGGGCATCCGCGAACGCGCGCTCCGCGCCGGCGCCGCGGTGTTTACCGACGAGCAGCTGACCGAATATCTGCGCAACGATTCCGACGCGATCTTGCGGAACCTCGGGCTCGAAGTCTTCAAGCTCCGCGGCGGCCGGAGCTTCGGGGTCGCCCTCCGGCTCTTGAAGGACGTCGATCCGGACGTCGTGCTGCAGGCGGTGCTCATCCTCGACCACGTGCGCGACCCGCGCGCCTTAGAGCCGCTCCGCGGCGCCCTCACCCACCCCGATCCCAACGTCATCCAGGCGGCGATCCTCGCCATCGGCCGGCTCGGCAACGCGCGGTCGATCCCCGACCTCCTCCCCTTCCTCTCCGGCGACCCCTGGCTGCAGATGGCCTCGGTCCAGGCCCTGGGCGACCTCCGCTCGCCGGTCGCCATCAAGCCGCTGACCGAGCTTTTGACCGATCTCCTCGCCGGCTCGATGGCGGCGGAGGCGATCGCCCGGATCGGCGGCGCTTCGGCCTTCCGGGTCCTCGCCTCGCACTGGATGCTCTACGGCGAGCAGCTCGAAGCCGAGGAGGTGCTGGGCCTCCTCGCCCATGTCCTCGAAGGGCTGTCGGGGCTGGCCGCGCCCTTCCCCGGCCTCGCCGAGGCCCTGGCGGCCCGGCTCGCCGACCCCGCGCTCGAAGTCCGCACCTCCGCCGCCCGCTGCCTCCTCACCCTGGGGCCGGGAGCGGAGGACGACGCGGCCCTCTCGGTCCTCGCCGGGGCCAAGCTGGGCCCGAGCCTGCCGCCAGCCCTCACTCGGAGACGCGACCTCATCCCCCGCCTCCTCCTCCGCGCCGGCGACTCCCGGGCCTGGGGCTTCCATCTCGCCGCGCGCTACCCACGCTCGGCGCCGGCGAGCGCGGTCTACCCGGCGCTCGCCGGCAACGACGCGGCCGAGCTTCTGCCCGCGGCGGTCCCCGCCCTCACCCGGCTGCGCCATCCGGAGATCGGCCGCGAGCTGCTCTCCCTCCACCTGCGGCTGTCGCCCGAGGGGCGGACCGCCCTGGAGCCGGCCCTCTCCCACCACCGCAGCGACGTCCAGGCGGCGCTCGCCGAGATGGCGACCGGGGTCGACCCGATCGAACGGCTGGTGCTCGGCGCCCGCTTGGGTGCCTCCGAGACGGAGGTGGCGGACGGCATCCTCGCCCTCGCCCCCGAGGAGCGGCGGGCGGCCATCGCCCAACTCGCCGACGTCGCTGCCGCCATGCGGCTCCTCCCCTGGGAGACCTGGATCGCCGAGGAACCCGAGCGCTATTCGGATCTCGCCGCCGAGGTGGCGATCGCGGCCGGCCTCCGCGAGCTGCTGCCGACGCTGCGGGCGCGGATCGCTCTGCGCCCCAGCCCGGCCCTCGTCCGCGCCCTGGGCGAGCTGCGCGACCGCGACAGCGTCCCCCTTCTCCTCACCCTCCTCCCCGAACGCCGGGAGCTCTACCCGCTCGTCTTGGAGAGCCTGGGGCGGATCGGCGGCCCGGAGGCGCGGACCGCGTTAGCCGAAGCCGCTCGGCAAGCCGCGGCGGGCGAGGCGCGGCTCGCCTACCGGGCGCTCTCGCTCTGCGCCACGGAGGACGACAGCGCCCTCTTCCGCGACGCCGCCACCCACCCCGACTGGTACGTGCGGCTGGCCTGCGCCGACGTGCTCACCCGTTTCGCGCGGCCCGAGAACATGGCGCCGCTCGCCCTCCTGGCCGGCGACCCGGTGCCCGCCGTCGCCCACCGCGCCCTCTCCTCGTTGTCGGGATAGAGGGGATCGAGGGGATCGAGGCGGATGCCATGACGGTGATGATGACGGGGAGCTGGGCGCGGCCCGGCGCCATGACGGAGGAGGAGCACCTGCTGCTCAACGAGCTGATCTCCGGCCGGTTCGGGATCACCTTCCCCGAGCACAAGCGCGACCTCCTGGAGTCGCGGCTGCGCCCGCGGCTCCAGGCCCTCCACCTCCACCGCTATCTCGACTACTACCTGCAGCTCGTCTGCGACGGCGAAGCGGAGCGCGAGTATCTCGCGCAGCTGGTGACCAACAACGAGACCTTCTTCTTTCGCGAGACCCACCAGTTCGAGGCGCTCCTCGACTCGGCGCTCGACGAGCTCAAGGAGAACGCCGCGGTGCCGGGCTCGCTCCGCCTGCTCTCCGCCGGCTGCTCGTCCGGCGAGGAGCCCTACACCCTGGGGATCTTCGCCCGCCAGAGCTTCGTCCGGCTGGCCGGGACGACGGTCGCGATCGATGCCTTCGACGTCGATTCGAGCCGGGTCGAGATGGCGAAGCGGGCCGAGTATGGGCGGACCTCGCTCCGCGCCCTCGCCCCCGAGCAGATCGAGCGCTACTTCACCGTCGTCTCGACCGAGCCCGAGCGCTGGTCGTTGAAACCCGCCTACCGGGGCGACGTGCAGTTCTCGCGCGGCAACATCCTGGACTTGGCGAGCTTCGGCCACCAGGGGCTCTACGATGCTGTCTTCTGCCGCAACGTCCTCATCTACTTCGCCGAGCCGGGGCTCCACATGGCGATCGCCCACTTCGCCCGGGTTCTGCGTCCCGGCGGCATCCTCTTCCTCGGCGCCTCCGAGTCGATCATCGGCCTCTCCGACCGTTTCGAGACCATCCGTCTCCGCGACACCATCGCCTACCGGAAGGTGGGACGGTGATCCGGGTCGCCGTCGCCGACGACTCGTCGTTCATCCGCCGCGCGCTGGCCCGCATCCTCTCCGAGGAGAACGGCATTCAGCTCGTGGGCGCCGCCGGCTCCGGCGAGGAGCTTCTGGACCACCTCGACCGCTGGCGGCCGGACGCCATCATCCTCGACCTCTCGATGCCCGGCATGGGGGGCCTCCCCACCTTGGACCGGATCATGACCACCTGGCCGACGCCGGTGATCATCCTCTCCACCCATTCCAAGCGCGACGCGCCGCAGACGATCGAGGCCCTGCACCGGGGGGCCATGGACTTCGTCGACAAGCAGGAGTACTCGCTGGTCGATTTCGACGCCCTCCGCGGCGTGCTGCTCGAAAAGCTCCGCCAGGTGACCGGGATGGAGGGGGACGAGCCGGACGAGGAGCCGTCGCCGCGCGGCCCCTACCCCGAGCTCGGGCGCGCCGTTGGGACGCTGGCGATCCCTGGAGCGACGGCCGGGCTGGCCGGAGAGATCCAGGTCGTCGTCATCGGCGCCTCGACCGGCGGTCCGCCCGCGATCGAGAGGATCTTGAAGGATCTCGGCGCCTCGATCACCGTTCCGGTCGCCGTCGTCCAGCACATGCCAGCCGGCTTTACCCGCGCTTTTGCCGAGCGCCTGAACGCCTACCTCCCCCTCCAGGTCCGCGAGGCCATGGACCGCGAGCCGCTCCTCCCCGGCACGGTCTACATCGCTCCCGGCGGCATGCACCTGACGATCGTCTGGGACGGCAGCGGTCTCAAATCCGTCCTCGCCACCGAGCCCGCGGCCACCCACCGCCCCTCGGTCGACGTCCTCTTCAACTCTGCCGCCGCCGCCGTGGGCCGGCGGGCCGCCGCCGTCCTCTTGACCGGCATGGGCCACGACGGAGCGCGTGGCATGGCCGAGCTCGCCCGCGCCGGGGCCCGCACCTTCGCCCAGGACGAGGCGACCTCGGTGATCTACGGCATGCCGAAGGCCGCGGTCCTCGCCGGGGCCGTGGGCGAGAGCCTGCCGCTCGGGGTGATCGGCGGGCGGTTGCAGGAGGTCTTGGGGGGGCGGGGGTAGGGGATGCCAGCAATTCCTCCTCGCCTCCGGGGGCGCTCATCCGAAGAACGGCTGGCACCTCTCTGGGGCGAATCAAGCTGTTCGGGCCTTGGCCTCGGCGATGGCTTCGGCAATCACCTGCTCGTCCACCCCATGCCGCCGAAGGCTTTCCACGACGGTCCTCATCTTCACCTGGTCGTTCTCGACCAGACGGGCAAGATCCTTTCTGAGACCCTGTCCGATGTAGGCCCGGATCAGCGGCTGGTACCCGGAGAAGCCCATCTCCGGCGCCAGGAGCTTCAGGTCTTCGATCACGTCCTCCGGCAGGCGGATGCTGATGGTAGTCATAGGCCGATCCTTGCGGAGTCGTTTCTGGATGCGCTCATTCATGCTCATAGATGCTCCTCTCCGAGGCTGTGGCCCGGCGGGCGGAGATGATGCGAAGAGTGTCTGCTTCATGGACGACGTGCACGACGAAGAGAAGACTCCAGTCTTCTGCCAGCCCGGTTTGCAGATGCCTTCTCGGAGTCCCATTCAAAGCTCTGGCTATGGAGCTCATAGGTGACATCCATCCTGATTAGTGTATATACATTGTCCATGCATGTCCATCCTGAGCCGAGACGCTGAGAAGCACCCTCCTCTTCTTGCAGCCCTCCCTACTCCCCAATCGCCTTGACCAGCAACCCACTTCGACCGCCGGCCGTCGAACTCGTCCGGCGCGCACGATCTTGCACCCGGGCTGTCGAAAGGCTACCGTGAGCCTCTACCTCCGACCGCAAGAGGCCCAAATGCCATACTTCTTCTTCAAGCTCATCCCACCGCGCCCGACCTTCCCTGCCGACATCACTCCGGCGGAAGCCGGTCTCATGCAGCAGCACGTCGCGTACTGGCGCGGCAAGATGGAGAGAGGGCAGGTCCTCGCCTTCGGCCCCGTCGCCGACCCCAAGGGGACTTTCGGCATCGGCATCCTCCGGCTGGAGGACGGCACCGATCCCCAGGGTCTCGCCGCCGGCGACCCGGTGGTGGCGGCAGGAGTGGGGTTCCACTGCGAGGTCCACCCCATGCCGAGCCTGGTGCTGCCCGAACCCCGGGCCTGATCCTCCCAGGCGGCGCCCAGCGAGAAGACGACAGAGCCCAAGCGCCTCCCTTCCAGGGCGAGAGTCCTCCTTCCAACTCCCAGAATGAGCTTTTTAGGATCCAAAATGACCTTTTCAGCGCCTTGAGCGCTCTTTTCCGCCGCCAAAAAGAGCATTCCCATGGGCCGGAATCCTCTTTCAGGGCCCATCCGGGTTCTTTAAGGGCGTGGAATGATCTTTTAGCGCCGCAGAGCCTTCCTTTAGCGCCGTGAGACGTTCATTCTGACGCCTGAAAGCCTCTTTTAAGGATCTGAAAAGGTCGATCAAGCCCGCCAAATGAACTGGTAGACTCCTCGAACCCTCTTTTACCTCTCCGTTCAGGACACATAGACCGTTGAAAAGGTGCCGCAGCGTCCTTAAATGATGATTTCGGCCTCCTAAATCCTGCCGCCGCGCCGCTATGAGAACCAGTTCGCGGCCTACGGGTCGGTCTTGGCTCCCGGAATGCGTGGACTCATTCCCCAATCACCTTGACCAGCACCCGCTTCGCCC
>JAXDLD010000539.1:0-16401 GCA_034666805.1 Acidobacteriota bacterium | reverse complement strand
CGCCCCAGCCGCAGCCGGCCGACGAGAACCCGCCGCCGCAGGGCGGGCAGGCGAAGAATGCGGCGCCGGAGGCCGTTCCGGCGGTCGTTCCGGCGGCGATCGGCGGCGCTGGCGGCACGGGTAGCCTCGCGCTCCCGGCCGTGGCCAAGGCGAGCCTGCAGTCCGGAGTCGAGGGCGCGCAGGGGGTGGCCGGGGGGAGCCAGGGCGCCGCCGTCGAGCTCTGGCTCAACCCGAAGGGGGTGGAGGTGGCGCCGGGGGACCGCTTCACGGTGCGCCTCGAGGCCAACGCCCTCGACCCGGTCTCGCACCTCCCGCTGACCCTCTCCTACGACCCCAAGGTCCTGGCGGTCGAGAAGGTCGAGCCGGGTGACTTCCTGGGCGCCAAGGGGACGGCCCAGGTGCTCGCCGACACCTCGCACGCCGGCCGGGTGGTCATCGGGGCGAGCCGCCTCGGGGCGGTCCCGGGGGTGGCGGGGCACGGCACGGTCGCCGTCGTCACCTTCCGCGCGCTGATCCCCGGGAAGAGCCGGCTGGGGCTCGACGAGAGCAAGGCGCTCGACCGCAAGCTCAGGGCCATGGCGGTCTCCGCCCGGCCGGCCGACGTCACCGTCGGCGGCGAGCGTCCCGACCGTCCGCCCCGTCCGGAGCCGAAGCCCCCGAAGGTCGGGGAAGCTTCGCGGACGTCTGGAGGTTGAAGTCCATGATGGCAAGCATGGGTTACGTTCGGTTCCGAGGACGGGCGACTGGCTGCGCGGAGCGCCCGAAGGAGCCCGCCCGCAGGATCGAACGGAACCCATGCCGCTCCGCGGCGGGTTACACCCTGGCCGAGCTGGTCATGGTGGCGAGCATCCTCGTGGTCCTTGCCGCGGTGGTGCTGCCGGTCGCCAAGTTCACGGTCCAGCGCAGCAAGGAGGCCGACCTCCGCCAGGACCTCCGCGAGATGAGGAACGCCATCGACGACTACAAGCGCTACAGCGACGCCGGGCTGATCCCGGTCGACCTCGGCACCGACGGCTACCCGTCGAAGCTCGAGATCCTCGTCAACGGCGTGGCGCTGGTGGGGCAGGTCGACAAGAAGATCAAGTTCCTGCGCCGGGTCCCCATCGACCCGATGACCGGCAAGACCGAGTGGGGAATGCGCAGCTACCAGGACGCCGCCGACGCCACCTCCTGGGGCGGGGAGGACGTCTACGACGTCTACACGACCGCCCATGGGATCGGCTTGAACGGCGTGCCCTACACCAAGTGGTAGAGGCGCCGAGAGGAGGATGAGGTGAACGGGAGAGAGCACGATCCGAGGTTGGCCGAGCGGGGCTTCACCCTGCTCGAGCTGATCGTGGTCATCGCCATCATCGGCATCCTGGCGACGATCGCCATGCCGGCGATGAAGGACATGCCGCGCCGGGCCAACGAGGCGGTCTTGAAGACCAACCTGCGGACCCTGCGCGACGTCCTCGATCAGTTCTACGGCGACAAGGGGCACTACCCGCCGAGCCTCGATGCCCTGGTCGAGAGCGGCTACCTGCGGAAGATCCCCACCGACCCCATCACCAAGAAGAGCGACACCTGGGTCACGGTGCTGGAGGAGGTCGACCCCGACAAGTCGGCGAGCAGCGACACGGGCGAAGACCAGCAGCCCGGGATCATCGACGTTCACTCCGGAGCCGAGGCGACGGCGCTCGACGGGACGCTCTACAAGGACTGGTGATGGAGGCGATGGCGAGGCATCTCGGGACGGCGGGCGGGCGGCGCGGCGAGCGGGGCTACAACCTGGTCGTCCTCGTGGTGATCATCACGGTCATGAACATCGTCCTCGCCGCGGTCCTGCCGCTCTGGAGCCAGGCCATCCGCCGCAACAAGGAGGAGGAGCTGATCTTCCGCGGCCTGCAGTACGCCGAGGCCATCCGGGTCTTCCACAACCGCTTCCAGCGCTGGCCCACGCGCTTGGAGGAGCTGGTCGAGATCAAGCCGCGCTCGATCCGCCAGCTCTGGAAGGACCCGATGACCGAAGACGGCAAGTGGCAGCTCATCTTCGAGGGCCGGGAGCAGCCGCTGCCGCTCCCCGGCCAGCCAGACTCGAATGGCCTTCCTCCCCCTCGCACCGGCGCCATCAACAAGCCGGGTGCCGCCGGTCTCGATCAGCAGGGCCAGAGCTTCGGGCCGATCAAGGGGGTCTACAGCCGCAGCACGAAGAAGTCGATCCTCCTCTGGGGCGGCCGTGAGCATTACGACCAGTGGCGCTTCAACGCCGACCTCCTCTCCGGCGGCGGACTGATCACCTCGGGCGGCAACGGCGCCGGCGGCGCCGCGGTCCCCACCGGCCGCGGCCAGGCCCTGCTCTCCGTGCGCTGGGTCGGGCGGCCCTGGCGCACGCTCGGCGGCGGGCCCACGCCTCCGCCCGGCGGCATCGGCGAGCCCATCATCCGCCCCGGCGGGCTGGGGACCGGGACCGCCACGCCCGGCGCTCCCGGCGTCCCGCGCGCCCCGTCGCCGACCCCGCCGCCCAGCGGCAGCAACGGCCGGCCGCGGTTCTGAACGCCGGGTTGCAAGGCCCATGAAGGTGCCATGAAGGTAAAGGTGCGGCGGCTGCCGGCCGCCCTCGACCTGCCGCTGCCGGCCCCCGCCTCGGCCGGGAGCGCCGGGCTCGACCTGCGGGCGGCCGTCGACGCGGATCTCACGCTCCTGCCCGGCGAGCGGGCCCTGGTGCCGACCGGCCTGGCGCTCGCCATCCCCGCCGGCTGGGAGGGGCAGATCCGGCCCCGGAGCGGCCTCGCCATCCGCCACGGGATCGGCATCGTCAACGCTCCCGGCACGATCGACAGCGACTACCGGGGCGAGGTCGCGGTTCTCCTCGTCAACCTCGGCCAGGAGCCCTTCACCGTCCGCCGCGGCGACCGCATCGCCCAGCTCCTCCTCGGCCGCGCCGAGCCCATCGAGTGGGAGGAGGAGGGCGACCTCCCCGGTACCTCTCGCGGGGAGGGCGGGTTCGGGTCGACGGGGACAGGGTAGGTTACGTCGCCTTCCCGGCGATCGCCTGGAACAGCTCCTGGACGATCTCCTTGAGCTCGACGGTGTAGGTGGCCAAGTCGCGCAGGCTCTGCTCGATCTGCTCGGGGTTGGGGCGGGTCATGGCGCCGCCGGGCTTGGGGCGGACCTTGTAAGTGAGACGCTCGTCCAGCATCTGCAGCTTCTGGTAGGCGTCTTTCATCCGTTGCGGGTCCATGGCGCTCACTTTCCCGCGTTGGCGGGGTTCAGCTTCATCGAGTAGTTGGCCAGCCGGTTCATCTCGTCCGGGCTCAGGCGGTGGGCGAAGCCGGGCATGGGTCCGTACCCCTGGGCGATCCGGGTGTAGATGGCGAGGTGCGCCCCCCTGCCGGTCAGCTTCGAGGTCGTGAGGTTCAGGTTGGGGTAGAGGTTGACCTGGCGCGGGTCCCCCTTGCCATCCGCCCCGTGGCACTTGGCGCAGTACTTGGGGTAGAGCTCCTCGGCCTTGCGGTCACCCGCCGGCGGGCCGCAGGCCACGGCCGCAAGTAGGGCCAGAAGCAGGAGGGCGCCTCTCCTCATTTCAGCGACTCCGGCTTCTTCTCGTGCCGCAGGACGCGCAGGTAGCCGACGATGGCCTTCCTCTGCTCGTGGGTCAGGTTCGGGTTCTCCGGCATCTGGGCGAAGACGCCGTCGTGGATCACCGTCTCGATCGAGTCGTCGTCCCCCGAGCAGTCCTTCCAGTGCTCGTCGGTCAGGTCGGCGTAGGTGTTCCCCATGTACTGCGGGGTGTTGCCCTCCGCGGTCAGGCCGTGGCAGTCGGCGCAGTACTGGCGCCAGAGCTTCTCCCCCTCCGAGCGATGGGGGAAGAGGACGTCGCAGGCCACCAGGGCGAGCAGGACGAGCCCCAGACTGACGGCGTAGCCGACGGATGCGGTCCTTCCGTTCACGGTCAACCTCCTTCGAGTCCCCTGATATTACCGATATGCTATGTCAGAAAGGGGTCCCTGAGGGAGGATGTCGTCAGCTCTCGCGCCGATGGACCGCCGTGGAAGTCGCCTGGGCGAGGGGACGCAGGACGATCTCGTCGATGTTGACGTGCGCCGGCCGGGTCGCCGCCCAGACGATCGCGTCGGCGACGTCCTCCGGGGTGAGCGGCTCCAAGCCCCGGTAGACGGCACGGGCCCGTTCGGCGTCGCCGCCGAAGCGGACGAGGGAGAACTCGGTCTCGCCGACCAGGCCCGGGGCGACCTCGGTCACCCGCACCGGCCGGCCGAGGAGCTCCTGGCGGAGGGTCTGGGTGAGCGCCTTCAAGCCGTGCTTGGCGGCGGTGTAGCCGGAGCCGCCGGGGTAGGTCTCGCGGCCGGCGGTCGAGCCGACGTTGACGACGTGCCCCGCCCCGGAGGCGACGAGGGCGGGGAGGAGAGCGCGGGTCATCCGCACGACCCCGAGCACGTTGGTGGCGAACATGGTCTCCCAGGAGTCGTCTTTCGAGTCCTCCAGGCGGTCGAGCCCGATGGCGCCCCCGGCGTTGTTGACGAGGAGGTTAAGGGTACCGGAGCCGGTCACCGCCGCCACGAAATGCTCGACGCTCGCCGGGGCGGTGACGTCGAGGCGAAGCGCGGTGCCGCCGATCTCCGCCGCGAGCGCCTCCAGGCGGTCGAGCCGCCGCGCCCCCACCGTCACCCGAAACCCCGCCCGGGCGAGCGCCCGCGCCGTCGCGGCGCCGATGCCGGACGAAGCGCCGGTGACGACGGCGGTTTTGCTGCTCTCACTCATGAATGCCTCCTAGAACTCCGCCGAAGGGCAGATCTCGTTCACCCCGCAGCGCTCGCACTGGGGCTTCCTCGCCAGGCAGACCGCCCGGCCGTGGTCCTGGAGGAGGTTGGCGGCGACCGTCCAGTCCTCCCCTGGCAAGATCTCCATCAAATCGCGCTCGATCTTCTCCGGGTCGGTCTCCTCCGTCAACCCGAGCCGCTTCGACAGGCGCTGCACGTGGGTGTCGACCGCCACCCCCACCGGCTTGCCGATGGCGTTGTTCAAGACGACGTTCGCGGTCTTCCGCCCCACCCCGGGAAGGGCGGTCAGCTCCTCCATCGTCTCCGGCACCCGCCCTTCGTGGTCGGCGACCAGCGCCTGGCCCAGCGCCTTCAACGCCTTCGCCTTGTTGCGGAAGAAGCCGGTCGACTTGACCAGCACCTCCAGCTCGTCGAGGCTCGCCTCGCCCAGGTCGCGGGCGGTGGGCAGGCGGCGGAAGAGCTCGGGGGTCACCTCGTTGATCTTCTTGTCCGTGCACTGCGCGGCGAGGATCGTCGCCACCAGGAGCTCCAGGGGGGACTGGAAGTCCAAGGCGAGCTTGGAGCCCGGGTAGGCGGACTTGAGACGATGGAGGATCTCCACCGCCCGCTCCCGTTTCGCCCGCCGCGACTCCCGCCGCGCCGCTCCCGGGGTAAGGCCCGATCTAGTCCGTCCGCGGGGTGAAGGCATGGACCAGCCAGTTGAGGGCGGCGATCACGAGCCCGCCCAAGATCGCCGGCATGCAGCCGTTGACCTGGAGGTGCGACGGCAGGAGCGCCGCCGCGAGCCAGAGCATGAGCCCGTTGATGACGAGGAAGAAGAAGCCCAGCGAGAGGATGATCAAGGGGAAGGAGAAGAAGGTGACGATCGGCCGGACCAGCAGGTTGACGATGCCGATCACCAGGCCGACCACCAGCAGGTAGCCCCAGCTCCCCGAGTAGTGGATGCCCGGAATGAGCTGGCTCGCGACGTAGACCCCGACGCCGTTCAGGACGATTTGCAGGAGCGCGCGCATGACGGTTCCCCTCCCTTTCAGTCCGCCGCCGGGCCCACGGCGAGCTTCTTCGCCTCGCGGAGGACCTGGCGCTCGTTGGGAAAGCTGATGGCGGCGATCCCCTCGTCCCAGGAGTACCAGGCGGCGCCCGACACCTCCTCCGGGTCGAAGTCGGCGGCGTTGCCGCTCACGTACTGGAGCAGGTAGTAGTCGACCTTCTTGTGGATCCGCCGCACGCCCTTCTCCACGTACCAGTACTCGACCCCCGGCAGCTCGGCAACCACCCGCCCGGTCACCCCGGTCTCCTCCCGCACCTCGCGCACGGCGGTCTGCTCCGGCCTCTCCCCCTCCTCGATGTGCCCCTTGGGGAGCTGCCAGCGCCGGCCGTTCTGGGTCGAGATCAAGAGGATTTCCGTGCCGCGCACGACGAGCCCGCCCGCCGAATGGTGGCGTTCGGTCCGCAACTGGGGTTTGGGCTGGGCCTGGGTCAGTTCGTCGTCTCCTCGCCACCCCCGCCCGCCGTCCAGGAGGGGAGGGCCGCCGGTTCGACCCCGACCGAGCGCAGGGCGTCCTCCCACACCGTGGCGGGATCGGAGGCGAAGATGAGCGCGCTCTTTACCGGTGCCGTGAGCCAATCGTTCCTCAAGATCTCCTCGACGAGCTGCCCCTCGCCCCAGCCGGCGTAGCCGAGGAAGAGGCGGAACTGCTCGGGCGGCGCCTCGGCGAGTTGGGCGAGGTCGCCGATGTGCTGAGTGAGGGCGAGGCCGGGCACCACCTCGCTCGACGAGTCCTCGCCCTCCGCGCCCGGGCTGGGGGCGAAGAGCACCGTGCCGAGCTGCGGCCGGACCGGCCCGCCGAAGTAGGCCACCGACTCCTCGGGACCCTCCCAGCCGACCTCCATGCCCTTCAGGATCTCCCCCACCTTGATGCCGGTCGGCCGGTTCAGGATGAAGCCGAAGCTCCCCTCGTCCTCGTGGTGGATGAGGAGGATGACGCTGCGATGGAAGAACGGGTCGAGCACCTGGGGCATGGCGAGGAGGAGGACCGGCGGGGAGAGGTCGGAGTGGATCTTGGGCATGGGGCTACCATCTTATCCTGGTAGCGGCCGGCCCGTCGCGGGGGGAGGGCATGCTATCTTTTCAAGATTGGCAGAGGAACGCCATTCTAGGAGATTTCCGATGAAAGATAGCTTCGGCAGCCACGCGACCCTGAAAGTCGGGGGGCGCGAGGTGCGGATCGCCCGTTTGAGCGCGCTCGCTGAGGGGGGCCACGACATCGGCCGCCTGCCCTACGCCCTGCGCATCCTGCTCGAAAACCTCCTGCGAAGAGAAGACGGCACGGTGGTCTCGCGAGACGAGATCGCGGCCCTGGCGGCCTGGGACCCGGCGGCGGCCCCGTCGCGCGAGATCGCCTTCATGCCGGCCCGGGTCCTCCTCCAGGACTTCACCGGCGTCCCCGCCGTCGTCGATCTGGCGGCCATGCGCGACGCCATCTCGGGGATGGGGGGCGACCCCCGGCGGATCAACCCGCTGCAGCCGGTCGAGCTGGTGATCGACCATTCGGTGCAGGTCGACGAGTACGGCACGGCCGCCGCCTTCCTGATCAACGCCGAGCGGGAGTTCGAGAGGAACGGCGAGCGCTACGCCTTCCTCCGCTGGGGGCAGACCGCCTTCCACAACTTCCAGGTCGTGCCGCCCGACACCGGCATCGTCCACCAGGTGAACCTGGAATACCTGGCGCGGGTGGTGATGGAGGAGAAGTCCGCGGAGCACGGCGGCGCCGTCTGGGCCTACCCCGACACCCTCGTGGGGACCGACTCGCACACGACGATGATCAACGGCCTGGGCGTCCTCGGCTGGGGCGTGGGCGGCATCGAGGCCGAGGCGGCGATGCTCGGCCAGCCGGTGTCGATGCTGATCCCCCAGGTCGTGGGCTTCCGGATGACCGGCGCTCTCCCCGAGGGGGCGACGGCGACCGACCTCGTGCTGCGGGTGACCGAGATGCTGCGCAAGAAGGGGGTGGTGGGCAACTTCGTCGAGTTCTTCGGCCCGGGGCTCGCCCAGCTGCCGCTCGCCGACCGCGCGACGATCGCCAACATGGCCCCCGAGTACGGGGCGACCTGCGGCATCTTCCCCGTCGACCAGATCTCCTTGGACTACCTGCGCTTCTCCGGCCGTCCGCCCGAGAGGATCGCCTTAGTCGAGGCCTACATGAAGGAGCAGGGGCTCTTCCACACCGCCGACACCCCCGAGGCCCGCTACTCGGCGACCCTGGAGCTCGACCTCGGCACCGTCGAGCCTTCCCTCGCCGGCCCGCGCCGGCCGCAGGACCGGGTGCGCCTCTCCGAGGTCAAGCCTTCCTTCCTCCACGAGCTCGACTCGCTCCTCGCCGGGGTCCGGAAGGGCAAGCCGGCGGCGGCCGCGGCGGCGGCGATGTCCTCCGAGGGGGGCGGCGTCGCCCTGGCCGAGGTCGAACCCGTCGCGGCGGTAGGGGTGGAGACCGAGCTCGACGGCCAGCGCTTCTCGCTCCATAACGGCTCGGTGGTGATCGCCGCCATTACGAGCTGCACCAACACCTCGAACCCGTCGGTCTTGGTGGGCGCCGGGCTCCTCGCCAAGAAGGCGGTCGAGAAGGGGCTCACTACGCAGCCGTGGGTGAAGACGAGCCTCGCCCCGGGCTCCAAGGTGGTGACCGACTATCTCAACGAAGCGGGCCTCACCCCGTACCTGGACCAGCTCCGCTTCAATCTCGTGGGCTACGGCTGCACGACCTGCATCGGCAACAGCGGCCCGCTCCCCCCGGCGATCTCGCAGGCGATCGACGACGGCGGCCTGGTGGCGGTGGCGGTCCTCTCCGGCAACCGCAACTTCGAGGGCCGGATCAACTCGGACGTGCGGGCCAACTACCTCGCCTCGCCACCCTTAGTCGTCGCCTACGCCCTCGCCGGCAGGATCGACATCGACTTCGCCCACGAGCCGCTGGGCACGGGCAAGGACGGCCAGCCGGTCTTCTTGAAGGACGTCTGGCCGAGCCGGCTGGAAATCGAAGAGACGGTACAGCGGGCGGTGCTCGCCGAGATGTTCGAGCGCCAGTACAAGGACGTCTACGCGGGGGACGAGCGCTGGAACAGCTTCGACGTGCCCCAGGGCGACACCTACGCCTGGGACCCGCAGTCGACCTACGTGCGGAACCCGCCCTACTTCGAGAACATGCCGAAGGAGCCGGCCGCGGTCGAGGACATCCACGCCGCCCGGGTTCTCTGCCTCTTCGGCGACAGCATCACGACCGATCACATTTCGCCGGCCGGTTCGATCAAGACCGCCTCGCCGGCGGGCAAGTACCTGATCGAGAACGGCGTGTCGCCCAAGGACTTCAACTCCTACGGCTCGCGGCGCGGCAACCACGAGGTCATGATGCGCGGCACCTTCGCCAACATCCGCATCCGCAACCGGATGACGCCGGAGATCGAGGGCGGCTTCACGCTTCACCTGCCGGACGGCGAGCCGCTCGCCATCTACGACGCGGCCATGAAGTACCAGGCGGAGGGGGTGCCCACGGTGGTCCTGGCCGGCAAGGAGTACGGCACCGGCTCCTCCCGCGACTGGGCGGCCAAGGGCCCGCGGCTCTTGGGCGTCCGCGCCGTCATCGCCGAGAGCTTCGAGCGCATCCACCGGAGCAACCTCGTGGGCATGGGCGTCGTACCGCTTGAGTTTATGGGCGGCCAGAACGCGGATTCGCTGGGGTTGACCGGCCGCGAGGTCGTCGACATCACGGGTCTCGCGGCGGGAGCCAAAGAGGTGAAGGTCAAAGCCACGGGTGAGGATGGGAAGGTGACCGAGTTTGATGCGCGGGTGCGGCTGGATACGCCGCAGGAGGTGCTGTACTACAAGCACGGCGGGATTTTGCACTACGTGCTGCGGCAGCTGCTCAAAGGCGGGAGATAAGCCGGGGTGACTCCGAGAATCGCGGTCTTTTACTTCTGCCTGATGACTGCATGGATGGTGATCGGTCCGGGCTCTCCCGCTGTCTCGGAGGAGAGCCATGGGAAACCTTTCGGAGTCGCCGCCGCTTCCTTCCAGCAAGACGTTCTGATCACCGACCCCGCCGGCAAGGGTCGGGGGATCAGCGCGCCCAGCATGTCCTTGCCGGGTGGCTACCGGTACCTGGTCCGGGTCAAGTTTGCGCCGGAGAAAGTCGACCGGGATCACCGCGAAGAACTCTTAAGAAGCGTCACGTTCTACGAGTGGCGCGGCCGGCCCGGAGCCGATTGCGCGAGCGTCGCCTGCTGGGTGGCCGTGGAGGATTTCTCCAGCGAGAGAAATCATCAGGAGAGATCCTTCGAGGTGGCCAAGGATACGAAGTGGCTGCTCGCCATCTGGCAGCTCCCGCCGAAGACGCCGGAGGGGGTGGATCAGCCTCCGGTTGCGACCTGCCAGGATCGTAGCTGTTGGAAGATCGAAGACGTCCAGGTTGGCGGCGAGGGGGGTGTGGTGTTCGAGATGGCGACTCCCGACCAGACGACGACGATCACGGTGCTGCAACGGCCGAAATCGCCCCGAGGGCCGCGAGACGCCAGGCGCAGGCAGCGAGACACAGCCAGCCAGCCGTGAGTCACAACCTGCCTGCCGCGGAACACCGCGAGCCTGCCGTGAGCCACAGCCGGCCTGCCGTGGAACACAAAGAGCCAGCCGTGAGTCACAGCCGGCCCGCCGCGGAACGCAACGAGCCTGCCGTGAGCCACAGCCGGCCTGCCGTGGAACACAGCGAGCCAGCCGTGAGTCACAGCCGGCCCGCCGCGGAACACAACGAGCCAGCCGTGAGACACAGCCGGCCCGCCGCGGAACACAACGAGCCTGCCGTCTGTGACTCGCTGCCAGACGCGGGTGTCTCGCCGCCGACATTTAGTGGCTCGTGGAGGGTCTCTAGCGTCTCGCGGGAGCCGTTCGTGTCTCGCCAAAGCCCCGTCCCGTGCCGCTCCCGAGGCTCGGCGCCTACGATCCAGACCCGTTTGCAAACGGATTCACGATCACCATCTCCCCGAACCTGCGACCGTTCTGCATATCCTCGCTAAACACTTTCTTGCAGTTCCCCTCCATGGCCACCTGGACGATCATTGCATCCCAGAAGGAAAGAGTGGCACTCTGATGCAGTTGGACGGCGCGAAGGATCGTCCCACCGTCGACGGGGACGAGCGGGAAGGTGTTGAGGTGCGTAACGGCCGCGAGCGCGGCCTCCGGCGAAAGAGGCCGCGCAAGTTTCCGAGTGACCGTGACGTAGAACTCCTGGAGCACCTGGGGGCTCAAGGTCAAGAGGCCGGTGCGGGCATGCTCTTCGAAAATCTCCCTGGCTCGGGCCTGCTGGGCGGGTGAGTCCTGGTCGAAAATATAAACCAAGACATTCGTGTCGAAAAAAGATCTATCGACGCTCATGGAGCTCGTCCCGGGTCCAGCGACGGTCTCCTCTACCGCTCTGGGCTTGGGCGGAGAGACGCAGGATCGCGTCGGTCGCCTGGTTCCAGGTCGTTCCAGCGGCAGCGAAGGCCTCGAGGTAGTCACGAAGGATGGAGTTGACGGAGGTGTTTTGCTCCGTGGCCCGTACTCTCGCCCGGTGCAGGATCTCGTCGTCAATCGTAATCGTCAGGTTCGCCATGAGAGTGCTCCCGTGTAACACTGATCCAGTGTAGCACGGTCATCATTCTAGCCCGGGAATCCCTCTTCTCCCCCCGCGGGTTACACTGTGCCCATGGCCGAACGCGTTTGGGAGGAGCTCTCCCGCACGCTGCGCAGCAGTGCGCCCTACCGTTCCCTCCTCGCGGGGGGTGGGGATATCGTGCGCCTACCGGTGCCGGCGGCGGCCTGGATCGGTGAGCTTCTGGCCGCCGACCTCGGCCGGCCGCTCTTGGCCGTCGTGCCCCGCGAGGGCGACGCCCTCACCTGGATCGAGGCGGCGCAGCTTTTCGGCCGGCGGGATGGGACGGTCTACTTCCCCTCCCCCTCGCTCACCCCCTACCAGGAGGCGGAGACCTCGCTCCAGGTGCGGGCCCAGGAGGCGGTCGCCCTGGACCGGGTGATTTCGGGGTCGGCGACGACGATCGTCACCACGCCCCGCGCCCTCTTCCGACTGCTGCCCACGGCCGAGGCCTTCCTCGCCACCGTCCTGGAGCTCAAGCCGGGGGAGGACTGGCCGATCGACGAGCTCGCCCGTCACCTGCTGCGGCATGGCTACCGGCGGACCGACCTGGTCTATGAATGCGGCGACTTCGCCGTGCGCGGCGGCATCTTCGATCTCTACCCCCCGGGGGAGGGGTCGCCGGTCCGGCTCGACTTCTTCGGCGACACCATCGAGTCCATCCGCTGGTTCGACGCCCAATCCCAGCGCTCCGAGGACACCCTGGACGAGGTCCGCGTCCTGCCGCTCTTCCTCTTTCCCGGCGGCCCGGAGGAGGCGCTCTCCCTCGCCAACCTCGTCGCCGCCCAGGCTGGACCCGACCTCGACCTCTTCCCCGAGATCGCCGAGCGGATCACCGACCTCCGCGAGCGCGGCGGCTTCCCCGGCTGGGAGAACCTCCTGCCGCTCCTCGCGGGGTCGGCGAAGACCGCCTCGCTCGCCGACATCCTCGACGGGGCCCTGATCTTCGCCGTCGACCCGCCGGCCCTGGAGGCCGAGGCGGCGCACCATGCCGAGCGCCTGGCCGCCGACTTCGACGCCCGCAGGGAGCACGGCCGGCTGGCCGTTCCACCAGAGGCCATGGAACAGCCGGAAGGTGCCGTGCGCGAGGTCCTCGACCGGGCCCAGATCCGGCTCCGCGACCTCGTCCTTTCGTCCGGCAGCGGAGAGGCGATCGACTTCCACGCCGTCACCACCGACCTCTTCCATGGCCAGCTCCCGCGTTTCCCCCAGGAGGTGGCGACGGCCCGGGCGCGCGGCGAGCGCTGCCTGCTCGTCGTCTCGCCGCTCCACAGAGACCGCATCGAGGAGCTGCTCCTCGGCCGCGAGGTGGCGATCGGCCGCGGCGGGGTGGAGATCACGGCCGGCGAGATCGCCCGCGGTTTCCGGCTGCCGGCCGCCGGGGTCGTCATCTACGGCGAGCAGCAGCTCCTCTCCCAGGCCAAGCTCCAGCGCCGGGTCCAGCGCGCCCGCTACGGCCCGTTCGTCTCCAGCCTGCGCGATCTGAAGATCGGCGACTACGTGGTCCACTCCGACCACGGCATCGGCCAGTTCGTGGCCCTGCGTTCGGTGGGGGCGGACGGCGACAGCGCAGCCGCCCTGCCGCCCTCGCTCAAGGACCTGGCCGCCCCCGTCGCCGCGACCGAGGTGATGGAGATCTCCTACGCCACGGGCAAGCGCCTCCTCCTCCCCCTCTCCCGGCTCGACCTGATCCAGAAGTACAGCGGCATTGAGGGGGTGGCGCCGCGCCTCGACCAGCTCGGGGGGACCTCCTGGAACAAGACCAAGGCGCGGGTCAAGAGCAGCATGCGCGACATGGCGGCCGAGCTGCTCAAGCTCTATGCCGAGCGCCAGATCGCCAAGGCCCCGGCGATGCCCGGCGACACCGACCTCCAGCACCAGTTCGAGGCCGCCTTCCCCTACGAGGAGAGCCCCGACCAGCTGGAGACGATCGCCGTCATCAAGGAGGACCTCCAGCGCGAGAGGCCCATGGACCGCCTGCTCTGCGGCGATGTCGGCTACGGCAAGACCGAGGTCGCCATGCGCGCCGCCTTCAAGGCGGTCGACGGCGGCTACCAGGTGGCGGTCCTGGCGCCGACGACGATCCTCGCCGACCAGCACCTGGAGACCTTCCGCCGCCGCTTCGCGGATCTCCCGGTGACGATCGAGATGATCTCCCGCTTCCGCTCGCCGGCCGAGGTCAAGGAGATCAAGAAGCGGTTGAAGGAGGGGAAGGTCGACATCTTGATCGGCACCCACCGGCTGCTGTCGAAGGACATGGAGCTGCCCAAGCTGGGCTTGATGATCGTCGACGAGGAGCAGCGCTTCGGGGTCGCCCAGAAGGAGCGCCTGAAGCAGATGAAGAAGGGGGTGCACGTCCTCGCCATGTCGGCGACCCCGGTGCCGCGCACCCTCCAGCTCTCGCTCGCCGGAGTGCGCGATCTGTCGGTGATCGAGACCCCGCCCAAGGACCGGATGGCGGTCGAGACCGCCATCCTGCCGTTCAACGCCGAGGTGATCCGCGAGGCGATCGAGTTCGAGATCGAGCGCGGCGGCCAGGTCTACTATGTCTACAACCGGGTGGAATCGATCGAGAAGATGCTGATCGATATCAAGGAGATGGTGCCCGGAGTGCGGGTGACGGTCGGCCACGGGCAGTTGGAGGAGTCCGAGCTCTCGAAGCGCATGCACGCCTTCACCCGCGGCGACTTCGACGTCCTCTTGGCGACGACGATCATCGAGAACGGCATCGACATCCCCAACGTCAACACCATGATCGTCCACCGCGCCGACCGCTTCGGCTTAGCGCAGCTCTACCAGCTCCGTGGCCGGGTGGGGCGGAGCAACCAGCTCGCCTACTGCTACCTCCTGGTCTCGGAGGACCGGGTGCTCTCCGAGCAGGCGAGGAAGCGCCTCTCGGCGATCCGCGAGTTCACCGACTTGGGCGCCGGCTTCCGCATCGCGGCGCGGGACCTGGAGATCCGCGGCGCCGGCAACCTCCTGGGGGCCGAGCAGAGCGGCCACATCGGGGCGGTGGGGATCGAGACCTACTTGAAGCTCCTCGAGGAGACGGTGCGCGAGATGCGCGGCGAGGAGGTCGCCGAGGCGCCGTCGGCCGCCATCGACCTGCCGGTGCCCATGGCGATCCCCGAGACCTATGTCGAGAACGCCAACCTGCGGATGGAGCTCTATCGGAAGATCGCCTCGGCCGAGGAGTCGGAGGAGGAGGTACTCGCCGAGCTCACCGACCGCTTCGGGCCGCCGCCGGCCTCGGTCCGCTCATTGATCGAGGTGGCGGCCTTGAAGCGCTTGGCCGAATCGCTCCGCGTGCAGTCGATCTCGGCCAAGGGCGGCGAGCTGGTGATCCGCCTCAGGAGAGACGCCCGGATCGACATCGACCGCCTGATCGAGATGGTCTCGACCCGCCCCGGCGCCGCCTTCAGCCCCAGCGGCGTCCTCACCCTGGCCGCCGGCCGCGGTGGCCAGATGGTGGCGATCGCGCGCGAGACCCTGTCGGCGCTCGCGGGGTAGGAGATGGGCTCCCGCCTCTCTCTCCTCGCCCTCTGCCTTCTCTCCGCCGGGATCGCCTGCCGGCGCGAGCAGCCCCCCGCCCCCGACGTCGTGGCGCGGATCGGCGGCAAGGACGTCCACTACGCCCGCTTCGAGCGCTATCTGAAGCGCTCGATGGGCGACCCCGACACGGTGCTGGCGAGCGACGTCCTGTCGGAGCTCTTCGACCAGTTCCTGGACGAGCAGCTCCTCGCCCACCTGGCCGTCGAGCGCGGGCTCGTCCCCTCGATCGACCACCCGCGGCAGGCGGCCGACGCCCTGCTCAAGGCGGACTCGGGGGCCGAGCCGGGCGCGGCCGAGATCGCCGCCTACTACGCCGCCCACCGCCAGGAGCTCTCCCGGCCCGAGCGGGTGCGGCTGCGCCAGATCCTCATCGAGGACCGGGCGGCGGCCGACCGGGCGGCGCGCCAGATCGCCGCCGGCACCCCCTTCGAGGAGGTGGCGCGGCGGTTGACCCAGGAGGAGGCCGGCGGCTTCCAGGGGGTGCTGGGGCGCGCCGACCTCCCCCCGGCCTTCGCCGACGCCATCTTCAACTTGAAGCCCGGAGAGGTCTCCCGGGTGATGCCGGCCGAGTACGGCTTCCATCTCTTCCAGGTCGTCGAGCGCCTGCCCGCCGAGGTGGCCCCCTTGGACGAGGTGAAGGACGGCATCCGCATCCGCCTGCGGGAGGAGCGCGCCGATCGCCGGCTGGCCTCCCTGGTGAAGGAATGCCGCAACCGGTACACTGTTGTGGTCTATGGGAGAAACCTCCCGTTCAACTACGAGGGCGTCTACAGTGGCTCGAAAAAGAAAGCTCAGCGTCGCTAGCCTCCTCCTCCTCGCCGTCCCCCTGGCGGCCCCGAGGCCGGCGCGCGCCGAGGTCCTCGACAAGGTCGTCCTGCGGATCAACGACGAGATCGCGACCCTGGTCGACTACCAGAAGCGCAAGGCGGAGATGATCGACGACATCAACCACCGCGAGCGCGACCCCGCCGCCCGGCAGCGCCTGCTGGGCCAGGCCGGGGAGATCGTCTTCAAGGACCTCTACGAGGAGCTCCTCCTGCGCTCGCGTGCCAGCCAGATCGACGTCGAGATCACGGACGACCAGGTCGACCGCGCGGTCCAGCAGATGCGGGAGAGCAACGGGATCAAGACCGACGCGGAGTTCCAGACCGCCCTCGCCCAGTCCGGCACGACCCTCCCCAAGCTGCGCGAGCGCCTGCGCGGCGACCTCCGCCTCCGCGAGGTGCTGGGCAAGGAGGTCAACAGCAAGATCAAGGTCGACGAAGAGGACTTGAGGCGCTACTACCGCAAGAACGTCGACGAGTTCCGCGTCCCCGAGCAGGTCGAGATGAGAGAGACCGTGGTGCTCGAGACGGCGGTGCCGTCGCCCGAGGAGCGGACCCGGATCG
>JAXDLD010000538.1:0-7257 GCA_034666805.1 Acidobacteriota bacterium | reverse complement strand
AGCTTGGCGAAGAACTTTTCCAGGCGCTCGCGGCGCTCGGCGAGCGGCAGGCCGTCCACCGCCTTCCCCCGATCGTCGACCAGGAGATCGAAGGCGAGGAGGGTGCCCGGCGTTTCGCGGGCGAGCTTCTGAATACGGCTCTCAGCGGGGTGGATGCGCTGGAGGAGGGCGTCGAAGTCCAGGCTGCCGCCTTCCGCGCGGATGACGATCTCGCCGTCGAGCACGAAGGTGCGGAGTGGGAGGGCGCCGAGCGCCGCGACCAGCTCCGGGAAGTAGCGGCCGAGGGGCTGGCCGGCCTTCGACTGGAGGAGCACGGTCTTCCCCTGGCGGAAGGCGAGGCAGCGGAAGCCGTCCCACTTGGGCTCATAGAGCCAGCCCTCCCCCTTCGGCAGCTCGTCCTCCGAGGCCGCCTCCATCGGCGAATAGGGCGGGCGGACGGGGAGGTCGATCTCTGGGAACTCCCCCGCGAGCGCCTCGGCGGGGAGGGCTCCCTCGGTAACGTCCGGGACGGCTTTTTTTGCTTTCCGTGAATGCTCAGGCCGGGTCGGCATGTCGCCTCCTCGCGAATGAGCGAAGCAACCGCCGTGCCGCCAGTCCAGCCGTTCCGGGCGTGCCCCTCTAGTTGACGGCGTTGGGGACGGCGAGCGAGAAGGGGGCGATCTCGGCGTCGAAGCTGTCGCCGTTCGCCGCCGTCATGCGGTAGGAGCCCTGCATGGCGCCCACCGGGGTCGTCAGGGGGCAGAAGCTGGTGTACTCGAAGGCGTCGCCGGGGGCGAGGAAGGGCTGCTCGCCCACCACGCCGGGCCCCTGGACCTTCTGCACCTCGCCATTGGCGTCGGTGATGATCCACTCGCGGCTGACCAGCTGCGCCGTCTCGTTGCCGACGTTCGAGATCCGCACCTGGTAGGCGAAGAAGTAGTAGTTCTCCTGCGGGGAGCTACGCTCGGCATCGTAGAAGCTCGTCACCTGGACACGGATGCCGCGGGTCGTCGTATCGCTCATGGTCGCGGGGATTATTGCACGGGCAGGCACTACGCGGCACCGGCCTTCAGTCGCGCCGGAAAGCGCGCCTCTCCCCGTCGCCAAAGGCGATGATCATCTGATCCGCCGCCATCTCCCGTACCTCCCCTCGCCCGTAGATCGGCAGGATGACGACGTCCCCCGGCATCAGGTCGGCGGCGCTCCTCTCTCCGAAGAGGGGCGGCAGAGGCAGGAGCTTCGAGAGGACCTGGGGCTTCTCCGCCGGCTTCGGCGGCGCGGGCTCGGCGATCGGCCGGCCGCAGTTGTCGCAGTGGCCGCACTGCTCCCACTCCACCTCCTCGCCGAAGTAGCCGACGAGGAACTTCCAGCGGCAAAGCGCGGTCTGGGCGTAGAGCACCATCCGCTTCAGGCGGTCGCGGTCGGACTCGCCCCGCGCCTGGTAGCGGCGCGCCAGCTCGTCAAGGGCGCTGGTGTCGAGCCCCCTCCGGCGCAGCCGATAGGTGCCGCAGTCGGCCTCCGCTACCAGCTCCATCTCCTTCAGGGTCTCGAGCACGACCTGGAGCTTGGTCTTCGCCAGCCGGCCGAGCGCCTCCCGGAGGTCGGCGAAGGAGACGTCCTCCTTCGTCGCCCCCAGCCGGTCGAGGGCGCGGTAGACGGCGGTGAACTGCTCGGGCTTGGGGTAGCTGCCGCTGATGAAGAAGAGCTGGGTGTTGCGGTCCTCCGGCTGGTAGAGCAGGATGCAGCGCGCCCGCTCCCCGTCGCGGCCGGCGCGGCCGGCCTCCTGGTAGTAGGACTCGAGCGACCCCGGCATGTTGTAATGGACGACGAAGCGGATGTCCGGCTTGTCGATCCCCATGCCAAAGGCGTTGGTGGCGATCATGGCCTTGATCTCGCCGGCCATGAAGCGGTCCTGGTTCTGCCGCCGCTCGCGCGCTCCCACCCGGCCGTGGTAGCGGGCGACGGGGAGGTCGAGCCCGGCCAGATAGTCGGCGACCTCCTCGCAGTGCTTGACGGTCGAGACGTAGACGATCCCCATCCCCTCGCTCTCGCGGAGGATGCGGGCGAGCTGCGCCCGCTTGTGCTCCTCGTCGGGCATCGGGAAGACCTCGAGGTCCAGATTCTCCCGGTAGAGGCCGGTGTCGACCACCTCCATGCCGGGTCGCCCCAGGCGCTCCAGGATGTCCTCGACCACCTGCTCGGTGGCGGTGGCGGTGAGAGCGAGGACCGGGGGGTTGCCGAGCGCCTCGATCGCCTGCCGGAGCGAGAGATACGCGGGGCGGAAGTCGTGCCCCCACTCCGAGATGCAGTGCGCCTCGTCGATGACGAAGATGTCGATCCGGTTGGTCTTCAACGTCTCCAGGAACTCCGGCTGGGCCAGGCGCTCCGGGGTGGTGAAGACGAAGTCGCGCTGCTCCTTCTCGATCGCCTCGATCGTCTCGCTCTCCTCGCTCGCGGTGAGAGTGCTGTTGACCTGGGCGGCCTCGATGCCGAGCTCGTGCAGCTTGTCGACCTGGTCCTTCATGAGGGAGATGAGCGGCGAGACGACGACCGTGGTGCCCGGGAGCTGCATCCCCGGCAGCTGGTAACAGAGCGACTTGCCGGCGCCGGTCGGCATGATGGCGAGGGTGTCGTTGCCCGCCATCACCGAGCGGATGACCTCCTCCTGCCCCTCGCGGAGCGAGTGGAAGCCGAAGTGGCGGCGCAGGGTACGGCGGAGACCGGCGAGCGGCGGAGCGATCGAAGCAGCGGTGGCCATTGGGAGTCCTTCCGTGATGAGGCCACCGCTACGGGCGGTGCCCGCCCGGGGTAAAGCAATGGTCGTGCCGGGAGGGGAGGGCCGGCCGGGGCCTGACTACCGCGCGCAGGTCACCCGCACCCGATGCCAGGCGTTGTTCATATAGCCCTTGAAGTTCCAGACGCTCTCGACCTTCTCGGGCTGGACCTCACCGGCCGAGTCCCAGGCGCGGACCATGATCTCGTAGGGACCGGGCGTCAAACCCAGCGAGACGCGCCAGAAGCGCCAGACCCAGGGGCCGCGGTCGTCGTGGAGGTCGGCGGGCACCCAGCTCACCCCGCCGTCGCCCGAGACCTCCACCCTTTCCACCCGCCGCCCGCCGCCGGCGATCGCATAGCCCTTGACCCGCACCACCCCCGGGCGCACCGTCTCGCCCTCCTCCGGCGAGCAGATCACCGAGTTGAGAGCGAGGTCGCCGAGCATCCGGCCGGTGCTCCAGTCGACCGTCTCCGCCGTCACGTGCGGGGGGAAGAGGCGGTAAGCGACGGCCTGGAAGTAGTTGTCGGAGGGTGCCTCCTGGAGGGTGATGCGCGACAGCCACTTGACGCTCCGGGCGCCGATGTAGCCGGGCACGAGGGCGCGGAGCGGCCCGCCGTGGAGAGCGGGGAGCAGGGCGCCGTTCATCTCGTAGGCGAGGAGGGTCTCCGGCGCCAGGGCCTTCTCGATGGGAATCGAGCCGCCGAAACCGAAGCGCTGGCCGTGGCGCTCGACTTGGTCGAGACCGCTGAAGGCGGCGTGGCGCGCCTCCGGGGCCGGCCGCGCGCGCTTCAGGACCTGGGCGAGCGACGCACCGGTCCAGAAGGCGGTGCTGATCGCGTCCTGCCGCCAGGGCAGCTCGCCCGGGATCGGCCGGGCGGCGATGAGCTCGCTCCGCCGGTTGCCGGCGCACTCCAGGGTCGCCGGCAGCCGTACCGCGGGCAGGCCGCGGATATCGTCGAGGTGAAGCGCCAGCGGCTCCTCGACCAGGCCGTCGACCACCAGCCGGTGACGGGCGGCATCGATCCGCGGGATTGTGCCGTGGTTGCGGAGGAAGAAGAGGTCATTGCCCGTGACCTCCTGGGCGCGGTGCGCGGAGAGGGGGGGGCCGGCGTTGAGCGGCTCCTCGGAGCGGACGACGAGGCTCCGGTCCTTGCCTTCCGGGAGGCTCATTCGTCGTAGCGGAGAGAGCGCGGCTGGCGCTGGAAAAGATCTTCGCCCACCGGTTCGAAGATCGAGCAGTGATCCATCTCGCCGCCGTAGACGTGGAGAGTGAGGGCCGGCCGGTCGGGGTGGGCGTTGCCGAGGACGTGGTACTCGAAAGGGGGGATGAGGGCGCCCGCCGAGCCGACCCCGGCCCGCACGTAGCCCTTCTCGGCGAAGCGGCAGAGCCCCTCTTCCCTCTCTTCGGCCAGGTCGTAGCGGGTGACCTCCATGTCGCCCTCGATCACCCCCTCGACGCACCAGATCCCGGCATGGTCGTGGAGCGCCGTGTGCTGCCCCGGCCCCCAGGTCATCACCACGGCGGTGAAGCCGAGGTCGGGGTCGCGGTGGAGGAGACGCCGGCAGTAGCAGTCGGGCCGCAGCCGGTGGAAGCGCTCCGGCAGCAGCACCCCGTGGGCGGCGAAGTGCTCGAGGTCCTCCTTGATGCGCGCGGTGATCGCCTCGGGATCGCCCAGGCGCACCGCTTCGCGCAGGTGGTCCAGGAGGACTTCCACTTCATGAGCGGCGGTGGTCGGGGTCATGATTCACCTCGCTGGTTTAAAGGATCAGTCCTGTTCGAGATAGGTGTAGCCAGAGAGCCCCGACTCGTACCGGCGCAGCAGGTGCCGGGACTCCTCCAGGGTCATCCGCTTGGCCCGCATGGCGGCCTCGGTGGCGTGGCGCACCCGCGAGACGAGGTCGTTCTTCGTGTAGCGCACGTAGCGCAGCACGTCCGTCACCGAGTCGCCGGGGACGACGTCCTGGATGACGTAGCCCTCCTCGGCGTCCAACGAGACGTGGACGGTGTTGGTGTCGCCGAACAGGTTGTGCAGGTCGCCCAGGATCTCCTGGTAGGCGCCGACCAGGAAGACCCCCAGGTAGTAGGGCTCGCCGGCCGAGAACGGGTGGAGCTCCAGGACGTCCTTGACGTCCCGGCGGTCGATGAAGTGGTCGATCTTGCCGTCCGAGTCGCAAGTGATGTCGGCCAGAACCGCGCGGTTCGACGGCTCCTCGTTCAGGCGGTGGATGGGGACCACCGGGAAGAGCTGGTCGATGGCCCAGGAGTCGGGCACCGACTGGAAGACCGAGAAGTTGCAGAAGTAGGTGTCGGCGAGCGTCCGCTCCAGCCCCTCCAGCTCCTCGGGGACCTCCGGCAGGGTGCGGGTGACCTTCAGGATTTTCTGGCAGATGGCCCAGAAGAGGTCCTCGGCCAGGCCCCGATGCTCGAGTGACAGGTGGCCGAGGTTGAAGAGGCTCAGGCACTCGTCGCGGTAGGCGATGGCGTCGTGGTAGGACTCCAAGAGGTTCTTCCGCGACACCTCGCGGTAGCTGTCGAAGAGGTGGCGGAGCGGAATCCCGGCATCCGCCGGCGGCTTCTTCGGCAGCTTGCCGACGGCGAACTCGGCGACGTCCAACACGTCGATGATCAAGGCGGCGTGGTGGGCGACGGTCGCCCGGCCCGACTCCGAGACCAGGGTCGGGTGCGGCACCTCCTCCGGATCGCAGATCTCCATCACCCCGAAGACGATGTCGTTCGCGTACTCCTGGAGGGTGTAGTTGAGCGACGAGGCGAAGTTGGTCTGCGAGCCGTCGTAGTCGATCCCCAGGCCGCCGCCGACGTCCAGATAGGCGAGCGGAGCGCCCATCTTGACCAGGTTGACGTAGACCTGCGCCGCCTCGCGGAGGGCGTCCTTGACGGCGCGGATCGAGGAGATCTGGCTCCCGAGGTGGAAGTGGAGGAGCTCGAAGGTGTCGAGCATCTCGTGCTCGCGCAGGTACCCCATGGCGTCCAGGAGGTCGCGGCCGGTGAGGCCGAACTTCGAGCGGTCGCCGCCCGAGGCCTCCCAGTGCCCCGAGCCCTTGGCCGACAGGCGCGAGCGGATGCCGATGCGCGGCCGGATGCCGGTCTTGGCCGCGATGCCGCGGATGAGCGGCAGCTCGGAAGGCTTCTCGACGACCAGGACGACATGGCGGCCGAGCTTCGAGGCCAAGAGGGCGGTCTCGACGTACTCCTCGTCCTTGTAGCCGTTGCAGATGATCAGGGCCTCGGGGTCCTCGAGCATCGCCATGACCGCCAGCAGCTCGGGTTTCGAGCCCGCCTCGAGGCCGAAGTGGTAGGGGCGGCCGTACTCGGTCAGGCGCTGCACCAGGTAGCGGTCCTGGTTGACCTTGATCGGGTAGACGCCGCGGTAGAGCCCCTGGTAGCCGTACTCCGACATCGCCCGGCCGAAGGCCTCGTTCAATTCCACCACCCGCGCCCGGATGATCTCCGAGAAGCGAATGAGGAGCGGCAGGCCGATCCCGCGCTCGCGGACCTCGTCGACCAGCTCTTTCAAATCGATCGACGGGGCGTCCGGGCCGCCGGGGTGGACGAGCATGTTGCCGGCGGGGTTGACCGAGAAGTAACCGTTGCCCCAGCCGCGGATGTTATAGAGGTCGAGCGAGTCGGCGGGGGTCCAACGGGATTTCAGGGCACTCACGGTCATCGTCTGCGGTGGCTCCTCTGCCTCCTGGCGCAAGTAATTGACAGGCCAGAGATTCGGAACGGCCCGGAAGACACTCCGGGCCGGAGATCGACTCTAGCACGAAGCGGCCGTCATCTTGATTTCGTGGGGGATTTCGCGCGGAAGAGGAAGAGGTGCTGGGAGGGGAGGACCTCCAGCCGTCGAGTGAGCTCGAAGCCGGCGGGCTGCCACTCGGCGAGCACCTGGGCGACCGACATCCGGTGCGCGGGCTTGATCTGGCTCGCCGTCTCCCCCTCCTGGCGGTACTCGACGAGGGCCACCTGGCCGCCGGGGGCCAGGCTGTCGCGGATCCGCTCCAGCATGGGCCGCGGCTGCTGGAACTCGTGGTAGACGTCGGCCATGAGAATCCAGTCGACCGACCCCTGGGGGAGCTTGGGATCGACGTCGGTGCCGAGCACCGGGACGATGTTGCCGATCTTCTCCCGCGTCGTGCGCTCCTTCAAGAGATCGAGCATCTCGGGCTGGATGTCCTCGGCATAGACCCGGCCGCCGGGAGCCACGGCGCGGGCCAGCCGGCGGGCGAAAAAGCCGCTGCCGCAGCCGATCTCGGCGACGGTCTGGCCCGGCCGGAGCCGCATGGCCTGGAGGACGAGCTCCGGCCGCTCCTCCTCCTCGCGTCCCGGCCGCTCCAGCCAGCCCGCCGACTCGAAGCTCATGACCTGGGCCGGCTGGCGGGGCGGGGCGGGCTTCAGGGGTGCGGAGGCGCCGCCGCGGCAGCCGCCGAGAAGAAAGAGGACGAGCCCCGCCTGTCCCCACCGCCGCATCCCCTGATCCCGC
>JAXDLD010000537.1:0-10697 GCA_034666805.1 Acidobacteriota bacterium | reverse complement strand
GAAGTCGTCGAACGAAACGTCGTTGTAACCGACGATCACGCAATCGATGGGAGCGGTCATGGTCTGCCTCCTGCCGAGTCTCGCAAATCTTCTAAGAACAGAGGGTGCTCGCCTCTTGCTTTCGCGCCACAGTGTAGCCCAACCGAAATTTTCCCTCCAGGGCCTGACGTTGGTGCTTCAAGGCGGCCGTCTGGTGGCTCGCCCGCGACTCGGAAAGGGCTCTGGCGAGCACCATGCTCTAGAGCAGGAAGAGCGGAGTTGAAATTCCAGAAGCGTCATCGTACGATCCGCCGGCGCTCCCGAGGCGAGATCGAGAGTGGGCCGAGGAGGAGAGTCTGTGGGAAAGCACGCCATGAATCTGTGTGAGCTCACCCGGTGAAGGCCGCTCCCTTCTCGTTCCAGCGCTCGTTCCGGCCGCGGATCTCCGTGTCCCTGCCTCTCGCGCCCACGGCTCGCGGAGGAGACGAGAGGCTCGTCTAGGGTCGGCTCTCTTCCATGCTTCGCAGTCTGCATGAGGCGGACCCGCCGATCGGGGGTAGGGTCGGCGCCGCTTTGACTTTTTTGGAGATCCTTGAGGAGTGGGCGCGCCTCCGCCCCGAGGAGACGATCTACTCCTTCCTCGACAGCGCGGGACAGGAAGCGGCCTCGCTCCGCTTCGGCGAGCTCGACCGCCGGGCCAGAGCGGTGGCGGCGACGCTCCAGGAGCGCGGCAGTGCCGGTGTCAGGGGTGCGCGGGCTCTCCTGCTCTATCCTCCGGGTCTCGATTTCATCGTCGCCTTCCTGGGCTGCCTCTACGCTGGCGTCGTCGCCGTTCCCGCCTACCCGCCGCGCCCGAATCGCGGCCTCTCCCGGCTGCGGTCGATCGCGGCCGACGCGGGAGCGAGCTTCATCCTGACGACCGTCGTGGCCCGCCCTGGCATCGAGGCCGCGGCCAGGGAGTCTCTAGAGCTCGCGAACGTCCTGATCCTCTCGACCGACGAGCTGCCGGCCGGAGCGGAGGCGGGGTGGCGGGAGGTCCGGCCGGAGTCGGGAGACCCGGCCTTCTTGCAGTACACCTCGGGCTCGACGGCGGACCCCAAGGGGGTGATCGTCACCCATGGGAACCTCGCGCACAACGAAGAGATGATGCGCCAGGCCTTCGCGCAGTCGGAGGCGTCGGTGGTCGTCGGCTGGCTCCCGCTCTACCACGACATGGGGCTGATCGGGAACGTCCTCCAACCGCTCTATCTCGGCGCCCGGGCGATCTTGATGTCGCCGCTCACCTTCCTGCAACGGCCGGTGCGCTGGCTGGAGGCGATCTCGCGCTACCGCGGGACGACCAGCGGGGGACCGAACTTCGCCTACGACCTGTGCGTCAGAAAGATCTCCGAGGCGGAGCGCCGGAATTTGGATCTCCGTTCGTGGACGCTGGCCTTCAACGGCGCCGAGCCCGTGCGGCGGGCGACCCTCGACCGATTCGCCGCGGCGTTCGCTCCCCGCGGCTTCAGCTCCCGCGCCTTCTATCCCTGCTACGGACTCGCCGAGGCGACCCTCTTCGTGACCGGCCCTGCGCCGGGCGCCCGGAAGGACGTGGAGGGAGCGCGCGGCCTCGTCGGCTGCGGCAGGCCGTGGTCGGGCCAGCGGGTGGTGATCGTCGATCCCGACTCGGGGGTTCCCCGTCCGCCGGACCAGGAAGGGGAGATCTGGATCGCGGGACCGAGCGTGGCCGCGGGCTACTGGAACCGGCCCGAGGAGACGGCGCGGACCTTCGGCGCCCGGCTCGCCGGGAGCGGCGAGGGCCCCTTCCTCCGCACCGGCGACCTTGGGTTCCTGGCCGGCCCTGCCGGGGGAGATCTCTTCGTCACCGGCCGCTCGAAGGACCTCATCATCCTCCGCGGCCGGAACCTCTATCCGCAGGATGTCGAGCTGACGGCCGAGGGGGCCCACCCGGCGCTCCGGCCGGGCTGCGGCGCCGCCTTCGCCGTCGAGCGGGCCGGTGAGGAGCGCCTGGTGATCGTGCACGAGGTGGAACGACAAGCGGCCACCGCCGGCGCCTCGGCTCTGGAGACGATCGCCCAGGCCGTCCGCCGGGCGGTCGCGGAGGAGCACGAGGCGGCGGTCGAGGAGGTGGTGCTGCTGCGCGGCGGCACGATCCCCAAGACTTCGAGCGGGAAGATCCGCCGCCACGCCTGCCGGGAGGGCTACCTCAACGGCGGTCTCACGGTCGTCGGCCGCAGCCGGCTCGCGGCGGGCGAGCCGGGGGAAGCGGCCGATGCCGGCGATGTCGCCGGCCTGGAGGGTCTCGCTGGCTTGGGGCCGGGGGCGCGGGCCGCGGCGGTCCAGGGGTTCGTCGCCAGCGAAGCCGCGCGCGCTCTCGGCATCGGGCGCGGGCTTCTCGCGCCGGATTCGCCGCTGACCGGCCTGGGGCTGGACTCGCTGGCGGCGGTCGAGCTCAAGGCCGGTGTCGAGGCGAAGACCGGGGTATCGCTTTCGCTCACCCGGCTCCTCGCCGGGGCGAGCCTGGCGGCGGTCGCGGCGGAGGTGCTCGCGGGGCTGGCGGGCGGCGCTGCGGTCCCGCTGGAGGCCTCCGCGATCGAGCCGGGCGCTCCCCTCGGCGAGCATCCTCTCTCGGTCGGCCAGGAGGCCCTCTGGTTCGTCGACCGGCTGGCGCCGGAGGCCGCGGCCTACAACCTGGCGGCCGCGGCGCGGATCGCGGGCGATCTCGATTCCGCGGCCCTGGGCCGCGCCTTTCAGGCGCTCGCGGACCGCCATCCCACCCTCCGCACCACCTTCACCTCCCGGGACGGCGAGCCGCGGCAGATCGTCCATCCCCGCCTGGCGGTGGATTTCCGGGTGGAACCCGCGCGGGAGGTCGCGGAGGTTCCGGAGATCCCGCTCGCGGCCGAGGCGTTCCGTCCGTTCGACCTCGAAACCGGTCCCCTCCTCCGGATCCGGGTCTGGCCTCTCTCTACCGGCGGCGGTCTGCTGCTCCTCGCGGTGCACCACCTGGTGACCGATCTCTGGTCGCTCGGCCTTCTCGTGCGGGAGCTTCAGGCCCTCTACGGCGAGGAGACCGGCCGGGGGCCGGCGGGGCTCGCGCCGCTGGCCCTCGGTTATACCGACCACGTCCGCTGGCAGGCGCGGTCCCTCGCCGGGGAGGGAGGAGAGCGGCTCTGGGACTACTGGCGGCGGCAGCTCGCGGGGGAGCTCCCCGTGCTCGGTCTCGCGACCGACCGCCCCCGGCCCGCCGTTTCGACCTACGCCGGGCTCTCCCGCGGCCTGCGGCTCCCGGCCGAGCTGGCGGACGCTCTGCGCGCCGCGAGCCGCGCCTCGGGCACCACCCTCTTCGTCACCCTCCTCTCCGGTCTCCAGGCCCTCCTCGCCCGCTACACCGGACAGGACGAGCTGCTCATCGGCTCGCCCACGGCGGGGCGGGAGGCGGCGCCGTTCCGCGGGGTGATGGGCTACTTCGTCAATCCCGTGGCGCTCCGTCTCACCGCTGCCGGCGATCCCACCTGGAACGAGCTTCAGGTGGCCGCGCGGGAGGTCTCGCTCGCCGCCTTCGAGCACCGGGAGCTCCCCTTCGCCCTCGTCGCCGAGCGCCTGCGACCCGAGCGCGATCCCGGCCGCTCGCCGGTCTTCCAGGCTCTCTTCGCCTTCCAGAAGGCGCAGCGGCCGGAGGAGCGGGGCCTGGCGGAATTCGCGCTCGGGGAGGAGGGAGCCCAGGTCGCCCTGGGGGACCTCCAACTCGCCTCCGTCCCCTTGGGGGACAGCCGCGCCCTCTTCGACCTCACCCTCACGATGGCGGATGTCGCCTATGCCGCCGATGCCGCCGATGCCGCCGATACCGCGGACGGTGGTCCCGCGGCGGGGCTCCCGGCTTCCCTCCAGCTCAACCGCGATCTGTTCGATCCCGCCACCGCCGAGCGCATGCTGGGGCACTTCGCGAACCTCCTCCGGGCCCTCGTCGCGGACCCCTCGGCGCGAGTGTCCGCGGCAGAGCTGCTCTCGGCGGCGGAGCGCGCGGAGCTCGCGGCCTGGAACCGTACCGACGCCGAGCTGCCGCGCGGCCTCAGCCTGCCGGATCTCCTCGCCGCGCAGGTGGAGCGGACGCCGGGGCGGGAGGCCCTGGTCTCCGGCGCCGAGCGCCTGACCTACAGTGAGCTCGACCGGCGGGCCGGGCTCCTGGCCCGGCGGCTCCGTGCCCTGGGGGTGGGACCGGAGGTGCGGGTCGGGGTCGCCGCCGGGCGTTCGGCCGAGCTGGTGGTCGCCCTCCTCGCCGTCCTCCAGGCGGGGGGCGCCTATGTGCCGCTCGACCCCGTCCAGCCCGCGGAACGGCTCGCCTGGATGCTCGCCGACTCCGGCGCCACGCTGCTGCTGGCGGAGGAGCGCCTGGCCGAGGACCTGCGAGCGGCGGGCGTGCCTGAGGGCTGCCGGGTAGTCCTCCTGGACGTCCTCGCCGGTGCTCCCGAGGCGCCGGACGGGAGGGACCCGATGGATCAGGAGGTGGAGGCGGGCCTCCGCCCCCGGCCGGAAAACCTGGCCTACCTGATCTACACCTCGGGATCTACGGGGCGCCCGAAGGGGGTGGCGATCGAGCACCGGAGCGTCGTCGCCCTCGTTCTGTGGGCTCGGCAGGTCTTCTCGGACGAGGAGCTCTCCGGGGTCCTCGCCGCGACCTCGATCGGCTTCGATCTCTCGGTCTTCGAGCTCTTCGTGCCCCTCGCCTGGGGCGGCCGGGTGATCCTGGTCGAGAACGTCCTCGCCCTCCCTGGGCTGGCGAACGCCGCGGAGCTGCGGCTGGTCAACACCGTGCCCTCGGTCCTCGCCGAGCTGCTCCGGGGAGACGAAGGGGCGAAGCGGCTGCCGGGCACGGTCCGGACCGTCAACCTGGCGGGGGAGCCCCTGCCGCTCGGGCTGGCGCGCGAGATCCACCGCGGCCGACCGGCGGTCCGGGTGCTGAACCTCTACGGCCCGTCCGAGGACACGACCTATTCGACCTTCGCCGTCGTCCCGCGGGAGAGCGAGGGGGCTCCGGGGATCGGCCTGCCCATCGCCAACAGCCAGGCCCACCTCTTCGACCGGGAGATGCGGCCGGTGCCGGTCGGCGTGCCGGGCGAGCTCCACCTCGGAGGGGCAGGGCTGGCGCGCGGCTACCACGGCCGGCCGGAGTTGACCGCCGAGCGCTTCCTGCCGGATCCGTTCAGACCTGGGGCGCGGCTCTACCGGACCGGCGATCTCGCCCGCCGGCGGCCGAACGGGGAGCTCGACTTCCTCGGCCGCATCGACCGGCAGGTGAAGATCCGCGGCGTCCGCATCGAGCCGGCGGAGGTCGAGGCGGCGCTCCTCTCTCTGCCGGGAGTGCGGGAGGCCGCCGTCCTCGTCCAGGGCGAGGAGACCGCCGGCCGCTCCCTGGCCGCCTACGTCGTCCCGGTGGCCGGCGCCGACCTCGATGCGGGTGCCCTGCGGAGGGCGCTCGGCCAGCTCCTGCCCCGGGCCATGGTGCCGTCGGCGATCGTGCTCCTCCCCGGCCTGCCCACGACCCCGAACGGCAAGCTGGACCGCCGGGCCCTGGCGCGCCTCGCTCCCGCGACCCGGACGGGCGAGGGTGGGGAGAGCGGGCTGCTCCAGCCGCTGCCGCCCATCACCGAGCTGCTCGCCGGGATCTGGGCGGAGGCTTTAGGCGTCTTACGGGTGGAGGCGGGCGACGATTTCTTCGCTCTCGGCGGTCACTCGCTCCTCGCCCTCAGGGTCCAGGCCCGGGTGCGGGAGCGGCTCGGCGCCGAGCTGCCGCTCGCCGCCTTTTTCCAGCTCCCCACCCTGGAGGCGCAGGCGCGGAGTCTCTCGGTGCGGGCCGCGCAGGCCGGGCAGACGCCAGAGGGGCGGCGGGAACGGCCTCCACTCCGGCCGTCGGGGCTGGAGCGAACGGTCTTCCCGCTCTCCTTCGCCCAGGAGCGCCTCTGGCTCCTCGAGCGGCTGGAGCCCGGAACCGCGGCCTACCACATGGCGGGCGCCGCCCAGCTCACCGGTCCGCTCGACGTCGCGGCGCTCGGCCGCGCCCTGGCCGAGGTGGTGCGGCGGCACGATGCCCTGCGGACCCATTTCCGGGAGGTGGACGGGGCGCCGGTCCAGGAGATCGCGCCTGGAGAAGCGGCGGCGGTCAGTTTGCCGCGGGTCTGCCTCGCCGGATTGCCGGCTGCGCTCCGGGAAGCCGAGGCGGAGCGCCTCTCCCGGGCCGCGGCGCGGCGGCCCTTCGCCCTGGCGAGCGAACCGCCGCTCCGGCTCCTCCTCGTCCGCCTGGCTCCCGAGTCGCACCAGCTCGTCCTCGTCCTTCACCACATCGCGGCCGACGAGACCTCGCTCGCCCTCCTCGAACGGGAGCTGGCGGCGCTCTACGGTGCGTTCGCCGCGGGCTTCCCCTCGCCGCTGCCAGAGCCGCCGCTCCGCGCCGCCGACTTCGCCCTCTGGCAGCGGGAGTGGCTGCGCGGCGAAGCCCTGGAGGCGGAGCTCGCCTGGTGGCGGCAGCGGCTGGCGGACCTTCCCGTCGCCTCCATCGCCGAGCTCCCCGCCGACCGCCCCCGGCCGGCGGTGCGGAGCGGCCGGGGGAGCACGGTGACGGCCCCCGTTCCCCACGCCCTGGCCGCCGCGCTCGCCGCCCTCGGACTCCGGGAGGGGGCAACCCTCTTCATGGTCCTCCTCGCCGCTTTCCATGTCGTTCTCGAGCGCACCTCGGGCGAGCCCGAGGTACCGGTCGGCTGCCCAGTGTCGAGCCGGGACCGCGAGCCGCTCTTTGGGTTGATCGGGTTCTTCGTCAACACCCTGGTGCTCCGCGCGAGCGGCGCCGGAGCCCCTAGCTTCCGCGGGCTCCTGCGCCAGGTTCGCCAGGCCACGGTCGAGGCGTACGAGCATGGCGAGGTGCCCTTCGAGCTGGTGGTAGAGGCCCTGCGGCCCGATCGCGTCCGCGGCAGGAACCCCCTTTTCGAGGTCGCCTTCGCTCTCCAGCGTCCGCCTCGCGGCTGGCGGTCGGACGGCCTCGACTTCGTGTCGCGAACCCTGTCGACCGGCACGGCGAAGTTCGATCTCACCCTCCTGGCGGCCGATGGGGATGGGGACCTCGCCCTCTCCCTGGAGTATGCGACCGACCTCTTCGACCGCCCGACGGCCGCGCGTTTCCTCGCTCACCTGGAGACCCTGCTCGCCGCGGCCGTGGAGGACCCCGCGCGGGCGCTCGCCGAGCTGCCTCTCCTCTCCCCGGCGGAGTTGCAGCAGGTCCGCGAGTGGGGCGCCGGAGAGGCCGTGGAGGCGGGCGCGTCCCAGGTCCACGCCCTCTTCGAACGCCAGGCGGAGCGAGGGCCAGACGTTGTCGCGGTTTGCGGGGCGGTGTCGGGAGAGGGCGGCGCCTTGACCTACGGCGAGCTCGATCGAAGGGCGAACCGCCTCGCCCGGCACCTGCGCCGCCGGGGCGTCGGCCCCGAGGTTCCGGTCGCGATCTGGCTGCCACGCTCGCCGGCGGAGGTGACCGCGGCGCTCGCCGTCCTCAAGGCCGGGGGGGCCTACGTGCCCTTCGATCCCGCGATACCCGAGGAGCGGCTGGCGTCGATGCTCGCGGGGTCGGGCATCCCGATTCTCATCACCCGCGAGGGCGCGGCGGCGAGCCTGCGCTTCACGGGCGTGGAGGTCTGTCTGAGCGGGGTGGACGCCGCGGCGATCGCCAGGGAGGATGGCGGGTCTCTGGGCATCGAGATCGCCCCCGAGAGCCTCGCCTACGCCATCTTCACCTCGGGCTCGACGGGGACTCCCAAGGGGGTGATGATCTCCCACGAGAGCCTCGCCAACCTGGTGAGCTGGCACCTGGAGGCCTATGGCGTGAGGCCATCCGACCGTGCCTCGCGGGTCGCCGGGCTCGGCTTCGACGCCGCCGTCTGGGAGCTGTGGCCCTACCTCGCCGCCGGGGCGAGTCTCGAGCTCCCCGCGGAGCCGGTCCGCACCTCGCCGCCAGCTCTCGCCGACTGGCTGGTCGCGCGGCAGATCACCCTCTGCTTCCTGCCCACTCCGCTCGCCGAAGCCGTCCTTTCCCTCGAAGCGTCCCTCGAAGCGTCCCTCGACGAGCCGCTCGCCGGATCGCCCTTGCGGTTCCTGCTCACCGGCGGCGATCGGCTGCGCCAAGGCCCGCGGGAGACGGCCGCCTGGCGGCTCGTCAACCACTACGGGCCAAGCGAGAGCACGGTGGTGGCGACCTCCGCCCCGGTTCTGGCTGGGGAGGGGGCCGAGGCGGCGGGGGCGCCGCCCATCGGCCGCCCCATCGCCAACGTCTCCGCCCGCGTGCTCGACCGCGACCTGCGGCCGGTGGCGGCGGGGGTGCCGGGCGAGCTCTACCTGGGGGGTGCGGGGTTGGCGCGCGGCTACCTGGGGCGGCCGGAGCTGACCGCCGAGCGCTTCCTTCCCGACTCTGGCGGCCCTGCCGGCCCTCCCGGCGCTCGGCTCTATCGCACAGGGGACCGGGTCCAGCTCCGGACCGACGGCCAGCTCGATTTCCTCGGCCGGGTCGACGAGCAGCTCAAGATCCAGGGCTTCCGCATCGAGCCGGCAGAGATCGAGGCCGCCCTCTCCCGCCACCCGGGGATCGGCGATGTCGCCAGGGTCGCCGTGCGGGCCTGGGAGCGCGGCCAGGGCGGCTTCCAACTCGCCGCCTACTTCGTGCCGCGCGGCGCGGAGGTGCCCGGAGAGGCGGAGCTCCGCGCCTTCCTGCGCCGGCTCCTGCCGGAGCCGATGGTGCCGGCGAGCTTCACCGTCCTCGCCGCTCTCCCGTTCTCCGCCAACGGCAAGCTCGACCGCCGCCGGCTGCCCGCCCCCGAGCTCGGGGAGGACCCGCGCGACCTGGTCGCTCCACGGACGCCGACCGAGGAGCTGCTGGCGGAGATCTGGGCCGGCGTCCTGGGGCGCGAGCGGGTGGGGGTCCGCGACGACTTTTTCGCCGCGGGCGGTCACTCCCTCGCCGCGGCCCGAGTGGTGGCGCGGATCGAGGAGGCCCTGGGCGTCTCGCTGCCGCTCTCCGCCCTCTTTACCCATTCGACCGTGGCGGAGCTGGCGGCCGAGGTCGATCGCGCTCGCGGCGGTATGGCGGGCCAGGCGATCCTCGCCGCGCCTCCCCTCGTCCCGAGCCCCGGGGAGATCGGAGAGGCGCCGCTCTCCTTCAGCCAGGAACGGCTCTGGTTTCTCGACCAGTTGGAGCCGGGGAGCCCGGTCTACAACCTCGCCGCGACCGTCCGGCTCGACGGTGCGCTCGACCCGACCGCCCTGCGGCGTGCCCTGGCGGACGTCGTGGCGCGCCAGGCGGCTCTCCGGACCACCCTGCGCTCCATCCAGGGACGAACGGTCCAGATCGTGGCGGCCTCTCGCGTCCCCGCCCTGCCGGAGGTCGATCTCGCGGCGCTACCGTCCGGTATCCGAAACGCCGAGGCCGAGCGCCTCACCGCCGTCGAGGCGCTCGTCCCTTTCGATCTCTCCCGCGGGCCGCTCTTCCGCGCCACCCTGCTGCGCCTTACGGGCGAGGAGCACCGGCTGCTCCTGACCTTCCACCACATCGTCACCGACGGCTGGTCGCTGCGCCTCTTCTTCGACGAGCTGGCGGCGTTCTACGGCGGAGCGCGGGCTCTCCCCGCCCTCCCCGTCCAGTACGCCGACTACGCCCGCTGGCAGCGCGAGCACCTCTCCGGAGCGGTGCTCGATCGGCAGGTCGCCTACTGGCGGCAGCGCCTCACGGGCATCCCCGCGGCGCTCCACCTGCCCTTCGACCGCCCCCGTCCGGCGGTCCAGACCTACCATGGCCTCACCCGCCACCTCGCGCTCGATCCGTCGGCGATGCCGTCGCTCCGCGCCTTCGCCCGCGGCGAGAGCGCGACCCTCTTCATGACCCTCCTCGCGGCCTTCGCGGCGCTCCTCCATCGCTACACTTGGCAGCCCGACATGGTCCTCGGGACGCCGACCGCCAACCGCTCCCGGGTGGAGCTCGAACCGCTGATCGGCTTCTTCGCCAACAGCCTGGCGCTCCGCGTCGACCTCGCGGGCGACCCCACCTTTCGCGAGCTCCTCGGCCGGGTTCGGGGCTCCGTCCTCGCCGACTACGCCCACCAGGAGGTCCCCTTCGAGAAGGTGGTCGAGGAGCTGCGGCCCGAGCGCGACCTGAGCCACCATCCGCTCTACCAGGTGGCCTTCGCCCTGGAGGACTCGACGTGGCGGGACCGGCTGGCCCTCCCGGGGCTCCGGCTCGCCGCCCTGCCTGCCGCCGAGGGGACGGCGAAGTACGACCTGGCCCTCTACATGGACGAGCGGGGCTCCGGGCTGACCGGCATCCTCGAAGCCAACCGCGACCTCTTCGACCCGGCGACCGGGGTACGCTGGCTCGGCCACTTCGCGATCCTCTTGGCGGCTTTGACGCGGGACCCGGCGCGGCGCCTCTCGGAGCTGCCGCTCCTCGGGCTTGCCGAGCGGCATCAGCTCCTGGTCGAGGCGAACGATACCCGGCGGGAGCCAGGCCCGGGGTCTTGGGAGCCCTTCGTCCATCGCCGGTTCGAGGCCCGTGCCGCGGCGCGGCCCGAAGCGCCCGCCGTGTCCCAGGTAGGGAAGACGGGATCGCCGGAGACCGCGGGGGAAGCCGGACGTTCGCTGACCTATGGCGAGCTCAACCGGCGGGCCAACCAGCTGGCCCACCGCCTGCG
>JAXDLD010000536.1:0-11437 GCA_034666805.1 Acidobacteriota bacterium | reverse complement strand
TCCTCCACGCCGACCGCATCTACGTCCTGAGGGCCGGGCGGGTGGTCGAGGAGGGCACCTACGAGGAGCTGGTCCGGCAGGGGGGGCTCTTCGCCCGCCTGGCCGAGCGCCAGACGGCGTGAGCGTTGTAGACTTCCCGCAGCACTGGGGAAAACCGTGAAGTGCACGCAATGCCAGTTTGAGAACCCCGCCACGGCCAAGTTCTGCGGCGAATGCGGGGCGAAGCTCACCCCCCGCTGCCCCGCCTGCGGCGCCGAGAACCCCCCGGGCTTCAAGTTCTGCGGCGAGTGCGGCAGCGCCCTGGGGGCCGCCCCTGCCCAGCCCCCCTCGGCGCCGGCCCCCGCGAGCGAGGCGGCGCCCGAGGGGGAGCACAAGCAGGTCACCGTCCTCTTCTGCGACCTCGCCGGCGCCGCCGGTCTGGCGGAGCAGCTGGGGTCGGAGGGGATGCATGCCCTCTTGAAGCGCTTCTTCGAGCTCGCCTTAAGCGAGATCCACCGTTACGAGGGGACGATCAACCAGTTCCTGGGGGATGGCTTCATGGCCCTCTTCGGCGCCCCCGTGGCCCATGAGGACCACGCGCACCGCGCCCTCCTGGCCGCCCTCGGGGTGAGGAAGCTGCTCAAGGAGCGCGCCACGGAGCTGCCGGCGGGCGTCGACCTCGGCTTGCGGATGGGCCTGGATACCGGCTCGGTGGTCGCCGGCAGCATCGGCCGCACCGACTACACAGCGGTCGGCGACGCCCGAAACGTCGCCGCCCGGCTGCAGCAGAGGGCCGCTCCCGGCGCCATCGTCGTCAGCGCGGCCACCGCCAGCCAGGTCGAAGGCTACGTGCAGATGGAGAGGATCGACCCGGTGCGGATCGACGGCCGGGCCGAGCCCGTCGCCGCCTTCCAGGTCCTCGGCATGCGGTTCGGCCAGGTCGAGCGGACGGCGTCGCGGAGCGGCGGCCCGCTCTCCCCCTTCGTCGGCCGGGAGCGCGAGCTCGCCGTTCTCCTCGACCTCAAGGAGCAGGCGGCGGGCGGGCACGGGCAGGTGGTCGGCATCGCCGGCGAGGCCGGCTCGGGCAAGTCCCGCCTGCTCTACGAGTTTCGGCAGCAGCTGGGGAGCCAGCCGGTCGCCTACCTGTCCGGACACTGCCTCTCCTATGGCACCGGCATCCCCTACCTGCCCCTCCTCGACATGCTGCGCGGGGTCTGGAACCTCCCGGAGGGCACGGAATCCGGCCAGGTCGCGGAGACCATCCGCGCCAGCCTCGAAGAGGTCGGCGATCAGGCCGGCGCTAAAGGCGGTGACGACGCCGGGGAATCGCTGCCCTATTTCCTCCGCCTCCTCGGAGTCCAGGCGGGCACGGACCGTCTCGACGGACTCGAGGCGCAGGCGATCCAGACCCGGACTTTCGCCGCTTTAAGGCGGATGCTCCTCGCCGCCAGCCGGCGGTCGCTCCTCGTCCTCGAGATCGAGGACCTGCACTGGATCGACGCGACCTCCGAGGAGTTCCTCGCCTCCTTCGTCGAGGCGCTCGCCGCCGCCCCCGTCCTGCTCCTCCTCACCTACCGGTCCGGCTACTCGCCGCGCTGGATGGACCGCTCCTACGCCACCCAGGCCACCATGCGGCGGCTCTCGACGGAGGACGGCAGGGCCGTGGTGACGTCGATCCTCAAGCGCTCCCGGCTGCCCGAGGAGCTCGCGAGCGCCATCCTGGCGAAGGCGGAGGGCAACCCCTTCTACCTCGAAGAGCTGACCCGCTCCCTGGTCGAGCAGGGGGTCGACGCCGCCGTGCCCAACACTGTGCAGGGGCTCTTGAGCGCCCGCATCGACCGCCTGCCGCCGGAGCACAAGCGCCTCCTCCAGACCGCCTCGGTGCTCGGCCGGGAGGTCCCGCTCGACCTCCTCCAGGTGATCTGGGACCGTCCTTCCCGGGTCGAGCCCCTGCTCCTCGACCTCAAGCGCTGGGAATTCCTGCACGAGAAGCCGGCGGCCGAACGGCCGGTCTACGTCTTCCACCACGCCCTGACCCAGGAGGTCGCCTACCAGACCTTGCTGACCGGCCGGCGTCAGGCTTTGCACGCGGCGGCCGGCAGGGCCCTCGAACGGATCTACGCCGGCCGCCTGGAGGAGGTCTACGACAGGCTCATGTATCACTATCCGAAGACTGGAGAGACCGAGAAGGCCGTCCTCTACCTCACTCTCTTCGCCGACACGGCGGCGCGCGGCTACGCGCACACCGAGGCCGCCCAGGCCCTGCGCCAGGCCCTGGAGCACGCGGAGCGGCTGCCCGTGGGCGAACGCGATCGCCAGCTCATGGACCTCATCCTCCGTCTCGCCCCCTCGCTCCTCCCCCTCGCCCGCTTCCCCGAGACCCTGGAAACTCTAGAGCGTTATCGCGGCTCCCTCAAGCAGATCTCCGATCCCGCGATCTCCGCGCGCTACTACTTCTGGCTGGCCCACACCTACAGCTATCTCGGCAACCAGGAAGAGGCGGCGGAGAAGGCCCGGACCTCGATCGCCGCCGCCGAGCAGTGCGGGGACGAGGCCACCCAGGGCAAGGCCTGCTACGTGCTCGGCCGGGACTGCTTCTGGTCGGGCCGCTTCTCCGAGGGCATCCAGCACAGCTTGAAAGCGATCGTCCTCCTGGAGCGGAGCGGCGAGCCCTGGTGGCAGGGCCAGGCCTACTGGGTCGCCGGCTTCCACCACTACGCCCTCGGCCGGCTCGAAGCCGGCCTTCAGGCGATGTCCCGGGCCCACGCCATCGGCGAGGCCTTGGGCGACCACCGGCTCGACACCTCCTGGAGCACGGGCTACTTCTACGCCTCGACCGGGGACGTCGAGAGAGGGATCGAAGAGTGCCGCGGCGGTCTCGCGCGGGCCCAGGACCCCTTGAACACGGCGGCGGCCCTGGGATTCCTCGGTTACGCCTACCTGGAGAAGGGGGACGTGCCACCGGCCAAGGAGGCCCTCCAGCAGTCGGTCCAGATGCTCGAGCAGACCGGCTTCCAGCCGCTCCTCGGCTGGTTCTCCGCCTTCCTGGCGGAGGCCTATCTGGCGGCCGGGCTCCCCGAGGAGGCGCGGGAGCTCGCGCTCCAGGCCCTGGAGATCACCGAGGAGGCCCAATTCCGCTACGGCGTGGGACTGGCGCAACGGGCGCTCGGCCGCGTCGCTCGCGACAGGGGCGACCTGCCGACGGCCGAGGCCCGCTTCCAGGAGGCCTTGACGACCTTCACCACCCTCGAAGTTCCCTTCGAGGTCGCGCGGACGCACCTCGACCGGGCGGAGCTGGCGCACGCTCAAGGGGCGCCCGCCGCCGCTCTGCTCGCGATCGAGGAAGCCCGCCACGGCTTCGCGGAGCTGGGGTTCCGCCGCTACCAGGAGAGAGTCGCCCGGCTCTCGGCCGACCTCGCCCTGCCGCTGACAGCCGCCCTGTCACCCGGGTAGCGCTAGCCGCTCGTCCCCGGCGGTGGCGGCGTGGGCGGATCGTTCCACGCCCCGCCGGCGGCCTGGTCGAGCTCCTCGTCGGAGAGCTCGTGGAAGCTCTGGGCCAGCTCCGCGGCCTCCTCGCGCGTCAACGGGTACCCCTTGGTAGCGGCCAGGCGCAGGGTCGGCTCCAAGTCTCCCCCGAGCCGGTGAAACTCTCCCCTCAGGGCGTCGTCGCCCTTGAGGTCCGACAGCAATCGTTCGAACTCGGTGCTTTTCATCGATCCTCCTACGAGGTCCCGCGCGGCCGGCGAAAGTCTCCCGCCGAGCCGCCAGGACTCCTCTGTGAGTTGACTTGCGAAAAGCATACCGCAGATCGACCGGGGTGGCACCCTACAGGGTATCGAAGGCGGGGCCAAGGAGATCCGCCAGCCGCCGAGCCGGCGAGGGCTCGCGCGCCGTCCGGCAGACGAGGAGGTCGCCCAGGTCGCTCCAGGTCGCGGGGTCCGACTCTTCGAGGAGCCGGAACGTGCGCCAGAGGATGCGGGCGACATAGGCCTCCTCGACCTTGGCGAGGCCCAGCCGGTTGGCCGTCATGTGGATCTGGCTCGCGAAGATGCCCGTCCGCGTCGCCCGGTCCGCATCGGCCAGCTCCCGGCGGAGCGAGCGCGCCACTTCGCCGTCTTCGAGCGGTGAAAGGGCGGCGAGCCCCAGCCTTTCGATCTCCCCGCGGAGGAGCCGCACCAACCGGTCCCCGCTCTCCGCGAAGGCCTGGTCCGCGCGCTGCCGGATGAGCTCCGCCCCCGTCTCCAGGGCGGCCGGGGGCTCGGCGACGAGGCTCTCCAGGTCCACGACGTCGTCGGCGAAGCCGAGGATGTAGCGCGCCTCCAGTCGGAGCGCGATCGTCAGCCACTCCCCGGCGGTGACGGTGCGGCGATGGTCGAGCAGGCGGAGGGCGCGGGCGCTCGAGAGGGCGAAGAAATCGAGCGACTTCGAGATCCGCTCGCGGCCGCCATAGCGCTCGACCTCGGGCTCGAAGGGAATCTCGTGGAGCGAGTTGCCCTCCGAATCGAGATAGCTCGCGGTCCGCTTCGCGACCTCCTCCCGGATGGCGTCACGGCTGCCGGTAGCGGGCAGGATCCGGAGGCGGATATGGGGTCCCCCGAGACTGTGATGGAGGAAGAAGAAGCTCTGGAGCTTCCCCTCCCGCCAGAACGCCTTGACGGCCGGCCGCACGAGGTCGGTCAGGAGGCGATCCCGATTTCCGGCGGGGTAGAGGATGTGGAACGACAGCCACTCCGAGCCGAGAGCCATGGAGGGGTTGTCCATGGGAGGACGATAGCAGAGCGGGTGGAACTTTCCTGGATCAGGTCGCCACACGGCCGCGGGCGGCATCGTGGGAGGTGCAGTCGGAGTCCAGTGGACCGACACCGCCGACGACGGTATCGAGATCCTCCTCCGACAGGGGAGCGATCTCCAGGTTGCCGATCTCGACCAGGTCGTCCCTCTCCGGCGGATGGACTTTCTCGCCGCCGACTCTCTCGCCGTTCATCCCATCTCCTCGAGCCCACAAACAATCATGAAGCAACTATAGCATAGGAGGACGAGGCGGGAGGTGGCGCCAGCCGAGATAGGCCTTGGCCTGCGGCGGCCGGCCGGCCTCGCCGACGACCTTGAGATGGGAGAGGAAGCGGACACAAAGCCTGCCCACGCCCACCGCCTCGACCGGCCAGCGGTCCGGGGCGGTCCAGTAGGAGTCCTGCCCCGGCCAGGCGAGGACCGCGTCCCGCTTCTCCGGCGAGCAGAGGCCCCTCTCCACCCAGCGCCCGAGGAGCTCCGCCCAGCGCGGCTCGCGCGGTGGCTGGCGAGGGAAGGCGCCCTCCAGGCCGATCCGTGGCAGGACCTCGCCGGTAGCGCCGATGTCGAACGAGAGGTGGGGATTCTCGGCGGTTGCGAGGAGCGGTGCGATCTCCGCCAAGGTGGGGAGGGTGTGCGGAGCCACTTGCGCCAGGTAGTCGCGGGCTTCTGCGGGGCCGAGTCCCAGGATCTCCAGCCGGACGGCGTTCTCGGGACGGGAGAGCAGGCTGAAGGCGTAGAGGAGACGGGCGGAGGAGGGGACCGCGCGGGCGCAGAGGAGGACCTTCTCGCGCTGGGCAGCGGTGAGTGGACGGCCGTGGAGAGTCGGGAGGAGGGAGTCGGCGAGCCAGAGGGGAGCCACCTCTGGGGTGAGTTGGGCGCAGAGGAGGGGGGACGGGAGGGCGGGGCGATCCTGGTCGAGGTCGAATTCCAGCCAGAGGGCGGGGATCCGTTCCCGGTCCTGCTCTCGCTCCGCCCAGCGGGAGAGGAATTCTTGGAGATGGGGATGGGGCAGGTGCTGGGCGAGCTGGCGAGCCTGGTCGGGTTGGTCGAGGCGGATCGAGAGGTCTACCTGCGGCTGGTCGGGGGTAAGACGAAGCTCGAGGATGGTAAGGCCATCGGCCGGGAGGCGACGGGTGGCGCCGGCGAGGCGCCGGCGCGCCGGTTCATCGAACAGGACCGCGGCAAGGGGGAGGGTGACCGGCACGGCCGACGACCCGTCGAGGTCGACGTTCCCTTCACTAGTTGGCCCGGAGCGCGATGGACGGGTCGATCCGCAGGGCGCGGAGGGCGGGCACCAGGCTGGCCAAGAGGGCGACGGCGGAAAGGACGACGGTGGCGACGACGAACACTCCGAGGTCGTAGCTCACCGTGCCGTAGAGGAGCGCCTCCAGGAAGCGGCCGAGGCCGAGCGCCATGACGATGCCGACGACGACCCCCGCGGCGGTCGTCGCGAGAGCGCTGGAGAGCAGCAGCCGCAGGACCTCCCGGTAGCCGGCGCCCAGGGCGATGCGGATGCCGATCTCCGGCGTCCGCCGCGCCAGACTGTAGGACATGACGCCGTAGATGCCGAGGCTCGCGAGGAGGAGCGCGAAGAGGGCGAACGAGCCGACGAGGAGCATATGGAAGCGCCGGCCGGCGAACGAGCGCGCCACCAGGTCGCGGAGCAGGTCGATCGTGGAGATCGGCTGCTCCTGATCGATCGCCAGCACCTCGGCGCGGAGCGGGGAGGCCAGGCGGAGGGGATCGCGATCGCTGCGCACGACGAGGAACAGGCCGGGCGTCGGGCTCTGGGTATAGGGAACGTAGGTGTCGAGCGTGGGCCGCTCGTCGAGCGCGGCGACGTGGACGTTCCCCACTACGCCGACCACCGTCATCCAGCTCGCCCCATCGTCCCAGCTCAAGCGCTTGCCGATCGCATCCTCGTGCGGCCAGGCGAAGCGGGCGAGTTTCTCGTTGACGAGAACGACCTTGGCGGGGCCGCGGTCGCGGTCGTCGAACAGCCGCCCCCGCAGGAGGGGGATGCGAAGGGCGCGAAAATAGCCGGCCGAGACCACCCGCTTCTCCGCGGTGATCGCCTGGCCGGGCGCCGGGTTCCGGCGGCCGTCGATCGCCAGGTCGCCGTTGGTCTGCACGCCGCCAAAGGGCAGCGTGTCGCCGACCCCCACCGCGACGACGCCCGGAAGGGACTGCACCCGCGCCAGCAGCCGGTCGAAGAACGACAGGACGGCGGCCGGGCGCGGATAGCGCGCCACCGGGAGCTGGATGCGGGCGGCGATCGCCCCCGCGGGTTCGAAGCCAGGCGAGTTGGCGAGGAGCCGTGAGAAGCTGCGGAGGAGGAGCCCCGATCCGATCAGCAGGGCGAGCGAAATGGCGATCTCGGCGATCACTAACGCGCGGCGCAGCTTGAGGCCGGGGGCGGCGGTCCCGGAGCGGTCGCCCTGGCGCATCGCGCTCTGGAGGTCGACGCGGGCGCCGCGCTCGGCCGGCAGGAGGCCGGAGAACAGCACCGAGAGGAAGACCGCGATCAGGGCGAAGAGGAAGACTTGGGGGTCGGCATGGATCTCCCGCGCCCGCGGCAGCCAGCCCGCTTCGAGCGCCGAGACCAGCCGGAGCGCGAAGAGGGCAAGGACCAGCCCGAGGGCCCCGCCGAGCGCCCCCAGAAGGGCGCTCTCGGCGAGGAGCTGTCGCACCAGTTGCGAGGGGGTCGCGCCCACCGAGGCCCGCACCGCCATCTCGCGTTGGCGCACGGTAGCGCGAGCGAGGAGGAGGTTGGCCAAGTTGGCGCAGGCGATCAGGAGGATCAGCCCGACCGCCCCCACGAGGGTCCAGAGCGTGCGGCCGACGTTTCCCACCAGCCATTCCTGCAGGGACTTCAGATTCGCCGTGCGCTTTTGCTCGCTGTCGGGAATCTCGTGCTGGATCTGCTGAAGGATGCCATCGAGGTCGGCGCGAGCCTGGGCCAGGGTCACCCCCGGACGCAACCTGCCGACGGGGAGGAGGTAGTTGTCGCCCCGGGAGAGGACGAGGTCCGGAGCCGAGCCGTCGGCGAGCTCGGGGATGGCGAGCCGTGGGCTCACCCATAGCTCGCGCCCACCGAGGCCCGTGAAGCCGTCCGGCATCACGCCGACCACGGTATAGCTCCGGCCGTTCAAGGTCAGGTAGCGGCCGACGACATCGCGGGCGCCGGCGAACTCGCGGTGCCAGAGCCCATAGCTGAGCACCGCGGCCGGTGGCGCGCCCGGCCGGTCGACCGCGGGGGAGAGCGTCCGTCCGAGAAGGGGCCGGGCGCCGAGCACGGCGAAGTAATTGGGGGTCACCACCTCGCCGCGCAGCCAGAGCGGGCCGCCGGCGCCGCGGGTCAGGATGAGGTTGCGAGGGAAGAGAGCGGCGAGCTGGACGAAGCTGCGGTTGCGCCGCTGATAGTCGAGGAAGTTGGCGGGTGAGGTGGGCGCAAACTCACAGCACTCCTTCTTCTCGCCGAAGACGACGATGCGCTCGCTCTGCGGGTAGTCGAGAGGGCGGAGCAGCACCGCGTCGGCGATGCTCCACATCGCGGTATTCGCGCCGATGCCGAGGGCGAGCGTGAGAACCGCCACGGCGGTGAACCCGGGGTTTTTACGGAGTAAGCGGGCGGCGAAGCGGAAGTCCCCACCCAGGCTCTCGAGTCGCACCAAGATTTACCTCCAAGCTTCCCGCGAAGCTTCCCGCGCGCCGCGCCGGCCAGGATACCACAGTCATTTACAGTATTGACATGGACTCCTGGTCGCGAGCACGACCGGCTCGGTTTCTCGGGATCTCGGTTCTGCGACCGGGGCCGCGGATCTTGAAGCCTCCGGGCAAGGAGCCACCGAGAGTGGGAGGGAGGGCCTCCGCCCGGCTTCAGGCCCCCGGTCCCTCGCGAGAGGAGCCAAGGGCCTGAAGAACGGGATCGGTTGGGGGTGGCTCAGTTGTTGTTGTTGTTGTTATTCGTGTCCAGGTCTTCGCCGCCGGAGACGTCCTCGAGGACCTGATCGTCCAGCTCCGGATTCTCCTCTTCCTTGCGGGTCACTTCATCGTTCGCCATTGGAATGGCTCCTTTCTCTGTCGTCGTCGTCTTCGCCCTCTATGAGCGAAGGCGGTCGTGAACGGTCAGCCGCCTAAACGGCGGTCTCGATCGCGGAAATAGCTGGCTCGCGCGCATGCCGCGGATCACGGCCGGCGGTGCTCGGTAGCGAGATCAGCTCGCCCGCTCCATCTCCGTCCTCCGCCGGGATGAGCTCCGCCGGCAGGCGCAGCTCGACCAGACCGTAGCCGGCGAGCCGCTTGAAATAGAGCAGGAGCCTGGCGGCCAGGGACTCTTCGAGCGGCCCGACGAGCTCGCCGAGCGCGACGGGCTCGGGATGGCTCGCGAGGAGCCTCTGAACGAAAGGGTCCAGGCGCACGCATTTCGCGCCGGCCATGTTCCAAGTCCGCCGGGGCTCCGCGGTCAGCGCGGGGCGACCCTCGGCCCACTCCCGGTAGGCCCGTTGCGTCGGCTCGCGGGGCACGCGGCTCAACTCGACGAGGTGCGCGGCCAGCCGGTGGCGCTCGGCGAGGATCTTGCCGAGGTCGAAAGGCGAATCCTTGACGACGCCCGGCAGCGAGAGCGTAGAGGAGCGCAGCAGCCCGTCGGGGATCGGGCCGCCGGCTCGCGCCAGCGTCCGATCGCGGAAGAACCGCCTCCCATAGCGGTCGTAATAGATCATGCTGTGCAGGGAGTCCGTGCCGCCCGCCCAGGGCCTGCCGAGAAGGTGGGGGAAGATGTCGCCCCGCGCATCGAACGACGCGTCCCGGTCCTCGGTGAGCATCGACTTGCTCGCCTCGTCGCGCGAGTCGTGCTCCACCTCATAGGCGAGCGCCCGCTGGACGTCGGCATCCTCCTTGTCCACCAGGCGGACGCCGAAGCGGGCGGGGTCTCTCGCCACCGCGGCGGTGCCGGTCAAGACGAAGCTCCCGATCCCGCCGGCCGACCAGTAGGGTTCGTGCTCGCGGACGAAGCGGCGGGTCTCCTCTTTTTCGGCCGGCGTCTCTGAAGGGAAGTCGGAGAACGCCATCAGCTGGACGGCGATCCCGGCGTCGGCGAAGTTCTTCATGGTCTCCCCCATGAAGATCACCTGGGTCCCCTTGTCGATGAGGTCGAGAATCCGCTGGCTCCCCGACTCCATGCCGAACGAGATGCTGACGCAGCCGCTCGTGACCAGCTTCTCGCAGAGCCGGGGCGAGAAGACCTTCTCCAGCCGCAGCTCGGCGCTCCAGCGGATGTCCAGGCCGGCGTCGATCACCGCGTCGGCGAGCCGTTCGAGGTAGGCAGGCGACATGACGTCGACAGCGAAGTAGACGTAGCGCGCGCCGGTCTCCTCGACCGCCGCGCGAAGGTCCTCCACGGCCTGGCCAATCTGGCGCTCGCGCCACGGCGACGTCGGCTTCGAGGTGTTGAGCCCGTAGTCGCAGAAGGTGCAGCGGTTCCAGTAGCAGCCGCGGGTCGGCGAGTAGTTGATGCCGCGCTCCGGCGCCAGGTAGAGGTCCCACGGATAGCGGAACAGGGGGCGGCCGAGCGTCGCGACGTTTTCGTAGTGGACGTGATCGGGCAGATGGAGTCGGTCGGCCGCGCGGTCGTACGAGATGAGGTTGTTCACCTTCATCCCCGGCGTGACGAGACCGCCGGCGTCGGTGATCTGGCAGATGGCGGTCTCCCCCTCGCCCACCACGATCCCGTCGCAGACCGTGAAGAACTGCCGGAGGAGCTCTTTGTCGCGGATGTATTTGTAGAGCTGGCTGATGGCCGTGCCGCCGAACAGGACCTGCTTGCCGGGCCAGCGGCGCTTGGCCCAGCGGGCCATGTGCACGGCGTGGAAGAGCTGGTGATCGTAGACGATGCTGATACCGATCGAGTCGGCGGCCAAAAATTCGGCATCGGTCGCGAGCCGCTCCTCGAGGAAGCGGTCGAAGACGTGGCAAGCTCGGGCGCTCAGCGCCTCGTCGAAGAGGTCCCGGAAGTTGTACGGAGAGAACCGGCCGCGGGTGACCTGGCGAAAGTGGTTCAGCTCGCTGGGAAAGCTCAAGGAACCCAGCAGGTCGAGGTACCTCAGGATGTTCCCCCGGCAGCGGTCGTAGTCCGGGAAGGAGAGGAACGCCTCCCGGTTCCGCATGCCGGCGATCGAGCGCTCCAGAGCCTCGAACGAGGGCGGCTTCTGGCGCCAGATCCCGAGGTACTCCTCTTGCTCCTCGAATGACAGCGCCCCCCGGCGCTCGAAGGCGTGCAGCCGTCGGGCCGCCTCCTCGTTGCAGGCGGCGAAGGTCGCCGGCTCGAAGGTCCAATTCACGAATTCGATGTTGACGTCGCGGATGGCGACGTCCGCGAAGCCGCAATGCACCAGGTGGCCCGCCAGGTAGGCGGTCGAGTGATAGGGAAGCGTGGGATCATCGAGCGGAGGATGCGCAAGCACCCATTTCATCTTGGGCTCCTTGGCGCTTCGACTCCTGCCGACAGAAGGAGAGCGGTAAGGGTTCTCATGGCGTTACCTCCGGCCATGATGGCGCGTTTTGATTCCTGGCTCGGCAGGGGAAACCGCGGCGGGTCAACCCTCCAGCAAAGACTTTAAGGATAATGGCGCACAGATACTGAAGAAGTCAAGAGCGAAACAACCTA
>JAXDLD010000535.1:0-2539 GCA_034666805.1 Acidobacteriota bacterium | reverse complement strand
AGAACCTCAGGGCGCGTGCCGAGGTGCAGGTGCCGGACGGGCAGATCCTCGACCGCCTGGAGCTCTACCTGGACGAGCGCCGGGTAGCGATGATCTTCCAGCCCCCCTTCTCCCTCCCCGTCCCCCTGCCCGACCGGCCGGCCCGCTATCTGCGGGCGGTCGCCTATCTGGCCGATGGCAGCACGGCGGAGGACATCGTCCTCCTGAACGCCCCCGGCTACCAGGAGAACGTCGACGTCCCGTTAGTCGAGGTCTACGCCGCGGTCAAGGACGCCCAGGGCCGGCCGGTTCTCGACTTGAAGCGGGAGGACTTCAAGGTGCTGGACGGCGGCGTCCCCCAGCAGGTGGTCCGCTTCGAGCGAGTCACCGACCTCCCGATCGCCGCCGCCCTCCTGATCGACACCTCGGCCTCCATGGTCAAGAGCCTCCCCGAGGCCCAGCGCGCCGCCATCGGCTTCCTCAAGGCCACCCTCTCCCCGCGGGACCGGGCGGCGCTCATCCCCTTCAGCGAGAGCCCGCGCCTCGCGGTCAAGCTCACCAACGACCTGCCGGCGTTGGCCGGGGCCCTGGCCGGCCTCCAGGCCGAGCGCAGCACGGTCCTCTGGGACAGCCTGGTCTTCGGCCTCCACTATCTCCAGGGGGTGCGCGGCCAGCGCGCGCTCCTCCTCCTGACCGACGGCGGCGACCGTTCGAGCCACTTCTCCTTCGACGAGGCCCTGGAGTACGCCCGCCGCTCCGGGGTGACCCTCTACACCGTGGGCCTGGCCGTCGGCAAGCTCGACCTGGAGATCCGCAAGCGCCTCACCCGGCTCGCCGAGGAGACCGGCGGCAAGAGCTTCTTTCCGGAGGCGGCGAGCGACCTCTCCGCGGTCTATGCCCGCATCCAGGAGGAGCTGCGCTCCCGCTATCTCCTCGTCTACCAGCCGGCCGCGGCGGGCAAGCCGGGCGAGTACCGTCCAGTCTCAGTCCAGGTGGGCCGCCCAGGGGTGACGATCGAGGCGATCCGCGGGTACTACCCTTGACGTCCTCGGGAGGAGGCACGATGCGCAAGCGACGGGTCCTGGTGTTGGCGCTGCTCCTCGGGGCCGGTTGGGTCCTCGGGAGGACCGCGCCGGCCTCCGCGGCCGACCGGCGGGTGAAACAGCTCGCCCCCAAGTACCAGGAGTGGCTCGCCGACGTCGCCATCCTCCTGCGCAAGGAGGAGCGGGAGGCCTTCCTCGCCATCCGCGAGGACTACCAGCGCGACGGCTTCATCCAGAAGTTCTGGGAGTCGCGCGACCCCTACCCCGAGACGCCGCGGAACGAATTCAAGGAGACCTGGTACGCGCGGCTCGAAGAGGTCCGGCGGCTGTACGGCAACATCACCGAGGACCGCGCCCGCATGATCCTCCTCCACGGCCCGGCGTCCCGGACCTGGAGGACCGACTGCCAGCTCGCCCTCTGGCCGGTCGAGATCTGGTACTACGCCCGGTCCGAGCGCCTGCCCGCCGGCTTCTTCCTCATCTTCTACCAGCCGCAGGGGGGAGGCCCCTACCACCTCTGGATTCCCGCCGAGGGCACCGACGTCGTCGTGGCGGACCGAGGCCGCGAAGCGCAGAGCGGTCCGACCCGGTCGAACGGGATAAACGCCAGCAGCCGGGGAGCGGCCAACATCGACGGATTGACGGACTTCGAGCGCATCCTCGATCGCTCGTGCGGCGACAAGATCGTCCTCACCGCATTCCGGGCCGTGCAGCGGGAGAGCGAGCTCAACTCTCTCAACTTCACCGAGTACCCGCCGCCGCCCCGCGACACCGAGTGGCTGGCGACCTTCCTGGGCCTCTCGACCGACCTGCCGAAGGGGGCGGGGCTGCCGGGAGATACCGCGAAGCTCACCGCCCAGCTCACCGTCGGCTTCCCCGAGCCGCGAGGCAACCGCACCCTCGTCCAGGTGGTCCTCGCGGTCCCCAGGAAGGCGATCGCGGAGGCCCACGTCCAGGGCCAGGCCGCCTACAACCTCCTGGTGACCGGGGAGGTGCTGAAGGACGAGGCCCTGGAAGAGTCCTTCCGCTACCGCTTCGACCTGCCCGTCCTCCCCAACCCTTCCAATGCGGGTGAGACCGTGCCCCTGGTCTTCGAGCGCGTCCTCCGCCCCGGCGAGTACACCCTGGTCGTCCGCCTGGACGACCTCGACGGCAAGCGGAGCTTCCGCGAGGCGCGGCCGATCTCGGTGCCGAAGCTCGCGCGCTCGGCCGCGGACCCGGAGGCCCCGGCGGTCGCCGCCGCTCTCGGCGCGGCGCGACAGGAGCTGGCGGAAGAGGTAGGCACCCTGAAGCTCGTGCCGCCGCCCGGCGAGACGGCGACCGGCGGGGTGCGGATCGCGGCCCAGGTGAGCGGCGAGGCGATCCGCAAGGTCTCCTTCGCCCTCGATGGCAAGCCGCTCCTCACCAAGGCCGCCCCCCCGTACAGCGTCACCTTCGACCTCGGGACCCTGCCCACCCCCCACACCGTGCGGGCGGTGGGCTTCGACGCCGCCGGCAAGGAGGTGGGGACCGACGAG
>JAXDLD010000534.1:0-5101 GCA_034666805.1 Acidobacteriota bacterium | reverse complement strand
CTGCCGCTCAAGGGCGACGCGTTCGACTTCCTGGGCCGGCCCACGTTCTCGCCGGGCATCGCCCTCGCCACCTCCGCCGTCCTGGGGCTGGTGGGGATGCTGGCCGGCTACTTCCCCGCGCGGCGGGCCGCGTCCGTGAACCCGGCCGACTCCCTGAGGTACGAGTGATGATCGAGATGAAGGAGGTCCGGAAGGTCTACGCGACCGGACGCGTGCAGGTGGAGGCGCTGCGGGGCCTGGACCTGGAGATCGGCGCCGGTGAGTACGTGGCCGTGGTCGGCCCCTCGGGCTCCGGCAAGTCGACCCTCATGAACATCCTGGGCTGCCTCGACCGGCCCACCGCGGGCACCTACAAGCTCGACGGCGTCGACGTCTCGCGGCTCGACCGCGACGGCCGGGCCGAGATCCGGAACGCCAAGATCGGCTTCGTCTTCCAGAGCTTCAACCTCCTGGCGCGGACGCGGGCGGTCGAGAACGTCGAGCTGCCGCTCCTCTATAGCGACAAGGGCCTCTCCGCCCCCGAGCGCAGCCGCCTCTGCCGGGACGCCCTCGCCCGGGTGGGCCTGGGCGGCCGCGAGGACCACTACCCCTCGCAGCTTTCCGGCGGCCAGCAGCAGCGGGTGGCGATCGCCCGCGCCCTGGTCACCGACCCGGCGATCGTCCTCGCCGACGAGCCGACCGGCAACCTCGACTCGCGCACCTCGGAGGAGATCATCGCCATCTTCCAGGAGCTCAACGACGCCGGCAAGACCGTCGTCCTCATCACCCACGAGCCGGACATCGCGGCCCACGCCCGCCGGGTCGTCTACGTGCGCGACGGCCTGATCTGGCGCGACGAGAAGATCGTCCAGGTGCCGGCGTCCGTCGGCGGCGCCGCCGGGCCGGGGGAGCCCGAGCCGGCCATCGCCTTCCCCTTCACGATCGCCTCGCCCGCCTAAAGAACGCGCTTGAAAAGAGGGGTCCGATGAAAGTCTCCGCTCTCCGCCTCTGGAACATCACCAAGGTCGGCCTGATGGCGATCTCGCGCAACAAGATGCGCTCGCTCCTGACCATGCTGGGGATCATCATCGGGGTGGGTTGCGTCATCACCATGGTGGCGGTCGGCACCGGCGCCTCGGCTTCCATCCAGGCGACGATCAACTCGCTCGGCACGAACTTCATCATGATCTTCCCCGGCTCCTCGACCCAGGGCGGGGCGCGCCAGGTCAACGGCGAGTCGAAGATCACGCCGGACGACGTGGACGCGTTGAAGGCCGAGTGCCCGGCGGTTTCCTACGCCTCGCCCTCGGTGCGCAGCTCGGCCCAGGTAGTGGCGGGCGAGCTCAACTGGGGCACTTCGGTCTATGGGGTGTCCCTCGATTGGCCGTTCATCCGCGCCTGGAACCTGGCGGAGGGGGACTTTTTCACCGACACCGACGTCCACTCCTCGGCCAAGGTCTGCGTCCTCGGCGCCACGGTGGCGGAGAGCCTCTTCCCGGCGGGCAACGCGGTGGGCTCGTCGATCCGCATCAAGCACGTGCCCTTCAAGGTGGTGGGCGTCCTCGAGAGGAAGGGCGGCAACATGATGGGGCAGGACCAGGACGACCAGATCGTCGCCCCCTACACGACGGTGATGAAGCAGCTCATGGGCTCGCCGCGGATCGGCCAGGTGCTGGTCTCGGCGCGTTCGGGGGCCGACGTGGCCCAGGCGGAGACCGAGATCGACGCCCTCCTGCGCCAGCGCCACCGCATCCCGCCCGGCCAGGACAGCGACTTCAACATGCGCTCGCAGGAGGAGATCGCCTCGTCCTCCGCCCAGACCTCGCGGACCCTCTCGGTCCTCCTCGGCTCGGCGGCCGCCATCTCGCTCTTAGTGGGCGGCATCGGCATCATGAACATCATGCTGGTCTCGGTGACCGAGCGCACGCGGGAGATCGGCGTCCGCCTGGCGATCGGCGCCAAGGGCCACCACGTCCTCCTCCAGTTCCTCCTGGAGGCGATCGCCCTCTCGGTCGTCGGCGGTGCCATCGGCGTCGCCCTGGGGCTCGTCGCTCCCTACCTGGTGACCCGGTTCGCCGGCATGCCGACCCAGGTGAGCTCGGGCTCGGTGGCGCTCGCCTTCGGCTTCGCGGCGGCGATCGGGGTGTTCTTCGGCTTCTACCCGGCGCGGAAGGCCTCGCGGCTCGATCCCATCGACGCGCTGCGCTACGAGTAGTGCCGGACGGAGACGCGGCAAGGCCTTCTCGCGACGGCGCGGCAAAGGAGGATAGACTATAGAGGAACCTTAACGGCAACCCAGACCATGATCGGCCCCATGGAGAGCGGTCTCCTCAAACTGGCGCTGGCCCGGGGCCTCCTGCGCTGGGAAGACCTCGACTCCATCGCCGAGCGTCTGCCCACCCTCTCCGGCGAGGACGAGGGCGACGCCTCTGCCCGGGAGAGGTGCTGGCTCCGGGCGCTGCTCGACGCTGGCCTGCTCCGCCCCGCCCAGGTGGCCGAGCTCACGGCGGACCTCGAACGTTCGCGGGCCGACCTCACGCTCGCCCCGGAGCTCCGCTTCCTCGCCGGCTGGACCCGCTACCGGGTCGAACATCGGCTGGGCGAAGGCGGCATGGGCACCGTCTACAAGGCCTTCGATCCCACCCTCGGCCGCTACGTGGCCCTGAAGTTCCTGCACAAAAACGACGACCGCCAGACCGAGCGCTTCCTCCGCGAGGCCCGAGCCCAGGCGCGCGTCGCCCACCCCAACGTCTGCCCGGTGCACGAGGTGGGCGAGGTGGAGGGCCGGCCGTTCATCGCCATGCAGTACATCGACGGGCCGAGCCTCGGCGAGCGCCGCGCGGAGCTGCCGCTCGCCACCCGGCTGCGGCTGGTCCGGGAGGTCGCCATGGCGGTCCATGCCGCCCACCGCACCGGCCTCATCCACCGCGACCTGAAGCCGGGCAACATCCTCCTGGCGCACGACGAATCCGGGGCGCTCCACCCCTTCGTGGTGGACTTCGGCCTCGCCCTGGATCAGGGCGAAACCGGGCTCTCGAAGACCGGGGTGATCAGCGGCACCCTGGCCTACCTCTCCCCCGAGCAGGCCCAGGGGCGGACCCTCGACCCGCGGACGGACGTCTACAGCCTGGGCGTCGTCCTCTACGAGCTGCTCGCCGGCTCCCCGCCGTTTGCCGGCGCCAACGTCGCCCAGGTCCTCCTCCAGATCATCCAGGAGGAGCCGAAGCCGCTCCGCCGGATCGACCCTGCTCTTCCCGCGGACCTGGAGACCCTGGTCGCCAAGTGCCTGGAGAAAGATCCGGCACGGCGCTACGGCTCGGCCCGCGAGCTCGCGGAGGACCTCGACCGGTTCTTGGACGGCGAGCCGATCCTCGCCCGGCCGGCCGGCTGGACCTACCGGGTGGGCAAGCGGCTGCGGAAGAACCGGGCCCTGGCCTGGGTGTCCATCGCCGCCGTCGCGGCCGGCCTCGCCCTGGTGGCGCTCGGCGTGGTGAGCCTCGCCGCGCAGCGGCGGGCCGGCGAGCGGGCCGAGCTCGCCCGGCGCTTCGGCGAGCGGATCGGCGAGCTCGAGAGCAGCATGAAATACGAGGCCTTCCTCCCTCTCCACGACATGACGTCCCACAAGCGGCGGCTCCGCCAGGGGATGGAGGCCATCCGCTCCGAGATGAAGCGGCTGGGGGAGGTGGCGGACGGGCCGGGGAACTTCGCTCTCGGCCAGGGAGACCTCGCCCTGCACCAGTACGAGAGGGCCCGGGCGCACCTGGAGCGCGCCTGGCAAGCCGGCGAGCGCGGCCCCGCGATCGGCTCAGCCCTCGGGCGCACCCTGGCTGCTCTCTACGAGCGCACCCTGGCCGAGGTGAGCCGCGAGACCAGCCGGGACGAGGTCGAGCGCCGCTACCGGCTGCCGGCCCTCACCTATCTGCGCCAGAGCGGCGGCGATCCCGCGGGCTCGCCCTACGCCATGGCCCTGATCGCCTTCTTCGAGCGGCGCTATCCCGCGGCCCTGGCCGCCGCCCGGGAGGCCCGGCGCGGGAAGCCCGGGTTCTACGAGGCCGGCCAGCTCGAAGCCGAGATCGCCATGGCCCAGGGGAACGAGGCCGCGAGCGTCGCCCGTTACACGGAGGCTCTCGCCTTCTACGACCAGGCGGGGGAGGTCTATCGCCAGCTCCTCGCGGAGGTCCCCAGCGAGGCCGGCCTCTACGGCGGCGACTGCGAGCGCCGGGCGCGTTCGGTGAACGCCGCCATTTCCCTCCGGCAGGTGCCGGAAGCCCAGGTGGCCCAGGCCCTGGCGGCCTGCGACCGGGCGCTCGCGGTCGATCCGGAGCTGGCGGACGCGGTGGTCCAGAAGGCGTTTCTCTTCAGGCGCCAGGCGGACCAGAAGGCCAACCGCGGGGAGAACCCCCAGGCCGACTACTCGACCGCCATCGAGCTCGCCGAGCGGGCCCTGGCGGCCGATCCCAGAGACGCCAGGACCTACGGCCATCTGGCCTCCTCCTACCGGCTCCTGGCCCAGTGGGAGCTCGGGCGCGGGATCGATCCCACGGCCCACGCCCGGCAGGGGATCGCCGCCGCTCGCCGGGCGGTTGCGCTCCAGCCCGCGCTGGCCTCGGCCCACGCCATTCTCGGCACCGCCTACCTGGCGCTCGTCCAGGTCCAGCAGAGCCGGGGCGCCGATCCCCGCCAGGCGGTGGAGGACGCGGCGGCGAGCTACCGCCGGGCGCTCGCCCTGGACCCCAGGCTCCTCGTGGCCCAGGTCAATCTCGGCAACGCCTGGAAGGCTCTGGCCGAGGTCCAGGTCACGCATGGGGAGGACCCCGGCGTCACGGTGGGGAGAGCCGTGGCGGCCTTCGAGCGGGCGGCGCGGATCAACCCGAGCTACGCTCCGGTCTACAACAACCTGGGGAACGTCCATCTCACCCTGGGCGAGTACCTGCTGACCCGGGGGAGCGATCCTCGCCAGGCGCTGACCGCCGCCGCCCGGAGCTACGAGAGGGCGGTCGCGCTCCAGCCCGACTACGCTCTCGCCCGCTTCAACCTCGGCTCCACCTACCGCAGCCTGGGGGAAGGGCTCCTCGAGCGGGGGATGGATCCGGGCGCCGCCTTGACCGCCGCCGACGCGGCG
>JAXDLD010000533.1:0-9975 GCA_034666805.1 Acidobacteriota bacterium | reverse complement strand
ATTCCTCCTACCTCTGAAAGCTCTCGTGGCCGATAAGAAGCGGCACTTCGACTCGGTGTATCTCGGTTTTGGCCTGCGCACAATCGTAGCCACAGGAGAAACGGACGACATTAGCCCGTTGCTGCGTGGCCACTATGACGTTGCGCTCTTGACTTATGAGAAGTTTGCCTCCATTGCACTGACCCATCCCCATGTTCTAGAGCAGGCGGGAGTCGTTGTCATAGATGAGGCACAGATGATAGCCGACGTTGGCCGTGGGGCGAATCTGGAGTTTCTTCTCACCCTCATTGCCATGCGCCGCACCCAAGGTATCGAGCCGCAGGTCATTGCACTCTCAGCTGTCATTGGCGACACCAATGGCTTCGAGCGCTGGCTAGCAGCCCGTCTTCTGAGGACGACCGCCCGACCCGTCGCCCTAGATGAGGGGGTGCTCCTCGGCAGTGGCGAGTTCCGCTTCATCGACGGCGACAACGCCGAGGAGCGCCAGATAGGCCCGATCATCCGACCTTTCTACGGAAAGGGCTCAAGTCAAGATCTGATCATTCCCCTGGTCCAGAAGCTCGTAGGAGAAGGCCAGCAGGTGATTGTCTTTCGCGAGACCAAGGGCGAGACCCGGGGCTGCGCCAAGTACCTCGCACAATCGCTTGGAGTGCCACCCGCCGCAGAGGCGCTCGCGCTCTTGCCTACCGGTGATCCGTCTCAGGCATCCCAGGACTTGCGGCAAACGCTTCGTGGAGGGGTTGCATTCCACAACGCAGACTTGGACCCCGAGGAGCGTCGCGTTATTGAAGAGCAGTTCCGAGCTCCTGATACGACTCTTCGTGTCATTGCTGCAACTACAACACTAGCCATGGGTATAAACACACCTGCGTCATCGGTTGTTATCGCGGGATTAGAACATCCAGGGGGTCAAGCCTCAACGCCCTACTCCGTCGCTGAGTACAAAAATCTCGTGGGACGAGCGGGACGATTGGGACTGTCGGAGCGCGGCACGTCCTACCTCATTGCGATGAACAGTGCGCACTACTACTGGTCGCGCTACGTGACTGGAACGCCCGAAGATCTCGTCTCCCGCTTCCTTGATACCGATACTGACCCTCGTACTCTCATTCTTCGCGTGATGGTTGCGGCCAGGCATCTGTCGGCCACGGGCCTGCCGGCCAATGAGATCATCCTCTTTCTCGAGGGAAGCTTTGGGGCGTTCCAGGCCCGCCAGCAGTCAGGAGATTGGCGTTGGAGTCGCTCGCAGCTAGAGAGCGCACTCACCGACCTGGAAAGACACGGCCTCCTCGAACGCACTCCAGAAGCTACCTATCGGCTGACGCCTTTGGGCCGACTTGCCGGTGAAAGCACCACCGAAGTGGAATCAATCGTTCGCCTAGTTGACGCTCTCCAGTCCCTTGCTCCTACCCAGATTACAGACCCAGCACTGATAGTCGCTGCTCAGCTGACGGTCGAAGTGGACAGTCTTCTCTTCCCTCTAAACAAGAAGAGCACCCAAAAGGAACCAGCACTCTGGCCATACGAACTCGGCAGGCAAGGCGTGCACTCCTACCTCATCAATCGACTCAGCACCTCGGTCACAGCTGGACACCAGGCCACGCTGCGAGCGAAGAAGGCTGTCGCCTGCCTCCTCTACGTATCGAGCCAAACTCTTAGCCAGATTGAGGCACATCTTACGCAGTTCGGAGGAGCGTTTGATGGTGCCGCTGGTCCGATCCGATCGGTTGCAGCGCGAACAGCCGATCTCTTGCCCACGACCGCGCGAGTGGCGGAACTCCTTCATCCGGACCTCGAACTTGAGAAGCGCGTAGCTCGCCTAGTTACACGCCTCACCTATGGTGCGTCGGCAGCCGCAGCCGACCTCGCGAGATTCGCGGGAGGAGCTCTCCTGCGCGGCGACTACCTGAGGCTGGCAGTTGCCGGCCTATGTGAACCGGAATCGATCGAGACAGCAGATGAAGCTTCCCTACTCACCTGCGTTGACGGCGATCGTGCTCGCCTGAAAGCCATTAGGGATGCTGCAGAGAGCCTCAAGCGCGACCGCGAGCGAACAACCGAGGCGTCTATGCCAATGTTTCCAGCATACGAACCATAGAAATACGAATCGCCAGGCACCCTCTTCCAAGTCGTTCACGGAAGCCCTACCACTCCCCCGTACCCGGCGCCCCCTTGAAGGGCCCGACGATCTCCTTCGTGATCCAGCCGCCATAAAAGTCCCCCTCCTGCGCCTGCACCCGCTCGCCGTCCACGAAGCAGGCCTCCATGGCCTGGGGATAGACGGCGATATGGTCGCGCAGCGCGGCGAAGGCGGGCGTGGGATCGGGATAGAACCAGGCGGCGGCCGGGGCGCGATGCTCGCCCGCGACGACGTCGTAGTAGTGCGCGATCCCCTTCCATTCGCAGAAGGTCCGCTTCGGCACCTCAACGAGGAGGTCCAGGCGCACGTCCGCGGGCGGCAGGTAGTAGACGGGGGGATGGCTGGTCTCCAGCACCCGGTACGCGCGACGGGTCGAGGCCAAGGTGAGGCCGCCGAAGCGGACCTCGATCTGCCTCCTCGACTCCTCGAGGCGCGGCGGGCGAGGATAGTCCCAGACCGATTCCTGGCCCGGGCCGGGTGGGATGGGACGGAAGGTCATGCCGAAGGATACGCTGAAAAGCCGGGGCATCGGCTGGGAGCCGCCCGGAAGAGCCAGTTTGTCGTCATCGCGTGCGTGCACGCCATCACGGATTGCATGCACGGCGTCATGGTTTGCATGCACGCGGTCATAGCGAGACTGCACACCGTCACGGTTTGCATGCACGTGGTCATGGTGGGACTGCATGCCGTCATGGTTTGCATGCACGCCGTCACGATGAGACCGCACGCCGTCATGGTTTGCATGCACGCCGTCACGGTGAGACCGCACGCGGTCACGACTTGCCTGCACGCGGTCATGGTGACATTGCACGCCGTCACGGCTTGCCTGCACGCGTACCCGGCGCCCGAATCGACAGCGCATGCCGGAACACATCCCGCGGGTCCCAGCGCGCCTTGATCCGCTGCAGGCGCGGGTAATTCTCTTTGTAATACAGTGTGGGCCACGGCACGCCCGATGTGTTCAGGGCCGGGTCCGCGAGATCGGTGTCGGGATGATTGATGAAGGTCCCATCGTACGCCTCGCCCGGGACCGGGACGCCCCCGCTCTCCCCGAACAGATCCCGATAGAACGCCCGCACCCAGGTCAGATTCTTCTCCTCTTCCCGCGCATCCACCCAGCCCGTGGTGCAGGCGATGTCGAGGATTGAATCGCGCTGGGCGGCGGCGGTCGCATCGCGGGCGACGGTATTGATTCGCCCGCCATAGGTTGCGAGTCCCAGCATCCCGCCCATGACGTCGGGGTCGGCGCGGGTCAGGTGATCGTACGCGATGCCGATCTGGCGATCCGTGAACCGTTTCTTGAGCAACGCGTCCTTCACCTTGACACTCACCCCGCCCGGAGGCGTGGCGAACAGATCGGGGAACGGGTTGAGGGCGAACTCGAGCCAGGACATCCGCGCGAGCTCTCGGCCCTGCGGTGCGATGCCCCCTTCGCAGAGCGCCGCCAGATGGTCCTCCACTTGGCCGTCGGCAGCGGCGCCGGCCGTGCTCACACCGCGGACGATGATCTTTCCGAACTGCTGACGATGAATCTCCAATAGAGCCCAGAGAGAGGCGTTAGGAGAATCGGCGGCGCTGTTTCGCTCGCTCCAGACGCCGTGGTTCCTCATGAGTCGCAGGAAGGCCGGCTCGTCGATGTCGCTCCAGTTCCATTCCGCCTTGAAGGTCGTGATCGATTCCGGCGCCCGGGGCAACAGCCGGGCGGGATCCACGCCGGAGGCGTCAGGCGATCGGAACCAGTACCGGGTGACGACGCCGAAGTTGCCACCGCCCCCGCCGGTATGCGCCCACCAGAGATCGTGATGGGGATCGGACTTCTCCCGGGTCGCCACCACACGGCTCGCCTGTCCGCCCGCGTCCACGGTGACCACCTCGACGGCATGGAGATAATCCGCGGCGAGACCGAGTTGGCGGCAGAGAAAGCCAAAGGCGCCGCCGACCACGTGTCCGCCCATGCCGATATCCGGATGCTCGCCGAGCGGGATCACCACACCCCACGTCTCGAAGAGCGCCCGGAACGTCTCGCCCACCGTCGCGCCGCACTCCACGGCCACGGCGCCCAGGTCCGCGTCGTAGTACACGCCCTTCATGGGCGAGACGTCGAGGATCACCCGCACCTCAGGATTCGCTACGAATCCCTCGAGGCAGTGCCCGCCGCTCGTCACGGCGAGACGCCGCCCTTCCCTCACCGCCTCCTCTACGACCGATACCACCTGATCGGTCGAGTGGACCAGCCGGACATAGTCCGGATTCGCGCTGAAACGCTTATTGAAACGCTTGTCGACCACCGCGAGATACCGCGGATCGTCAGGACCGATTTTGACGGATTCGTTCTGTGGGCCGCCGGTCGTTTGTTGTGTCAACATCATCTCCTCTGCTCTTCCCCTCACCAGCCGCCCGTACCCGGGGCCCCCTTGAAGGGCCCTACGATCTCCTTCGTGATCCAGCCGCCATAAAAGTCCCCCTCCTGCGCCTGCACCCGCTCGCCGTCCACGAAGCAGGCCTCCATCGCCCAGACCGACTCCTGGCCCGGGCCGGGTGGGATGGGACGGAAGGTCATACCGAAGGATACGCTGAAAAAGCCGGACATCGCCTAGGAGCCGCCACCCTGGACGCCAGCCGTTTCGTGAAGGACTCACGTCAAACCGTCCTGCGATTGACTTGACGATCTTGACGCCCTAAAGTCTCCGCATGTCCAACGCCGCCAACGCCGCCGCCATCGCCGCCCGCGCTTTCGAGCGGACTCTGGAAGAGCTGGAGCGGCAGGAGAACGCTCCGGACTTGGGCGACCCCGCTACGCTCGGCCGCCGGGCTGCTCTCCTGGCGACGGCCGAGGCGGTCTGGGGGCGCCATCTCGGCCCGCTGTTCGATGTCGAGCAGGTCAAGGCCGTGCTCGCCGTCGGCAGCCGCCAGGCTGTTTCCGACCTCGCCAAGCGCGGTCGCCTCCTTGCGCTGGACGCCTCGGGTGGCCGCAAGCTCTACCCGGCCTTCCAGTTCGGACCCGACGGGCGACCTTATCCCGAACTTGCGCGCGTCCTCGCCGCCTTCTTGGGTGCGATCGAGACTCCTTACACCCTGGCCTCCTGGCTCGTCAGTCCCCAGGATCTCCTGGAGGGGGAGACGCCGGCAGCCTGGATGCGCTCCCGCCGCGACCCGGAGCGCCTCCAAGAAGCGGCCCGCCGCGCCGCCGCGGCGCTCGCCCACTAGCTGCGGCATCCTACCCTGAGCGCAATCCCACCCCCGCCGCCCAGCCTGGAGGGATTCCCATCTCTCCGCTCGACCGGCATCAAGCTCTATCGCATCCACCGCGCCGGCCGCACCCCCTGGTGGTTCTCGAGTGACGGCACCGGCCGCTTCGACCTCCCCGCGGACGGTGGCCGCGGCACCTGCTACCTCGCCGAGGAGCCGGTGGGCTGCTTCCTCGAGGTCTTCCGCCCCTGGATGCTGGTCCCCGAGGCCGAGCTCCAAACCCGCCGCATCGTCCGCCTCGACCTTCCCCCGGTGCTCTTGGCCGACTGCTCCTCGGGCCTCTGCCGCGAGTTCGGCCTCACCGGGGAGATCCACTCGACCCCCGACTACGCCCTGACCCAAGCCTGGGCCGCCGCCTTTGCTGCCGCCGGCTTCGGCGGCATCCGCTACCTCCTCCGCCATGATCCCGGCCAGCGCTTGGCCGGCATTGCCTTCTTCGGTCCTGCCGGCGCGGCCAGCCGGCCGTTCCACCCCGGCGAGCCGATCGGTGCTGGAGTGATCGAAGAAGCCGAGCGGCGGTTCGGAGTGCGGGTGATACCGACGCCATGAGGTCGTTCGGAAAGCCGTACGGGAATGAACGCTTCCACAAGGAAACGAAGCCCTACGGAACGAGACGAAGCCGTAGGGAAGAAGATGAAGCCGTGGGGAGCGAGACGAAGCCCTGCAGACCGAGACGAACGCTTACCGAGCGAGACGAAGCCTTACGGAAGAAGATGAAGGCTTGCCGATCGAGATGAAGCCTTACGAGCCGTTGTTACGGGTGGGCGCCAGCCAGAACGAGCGCATGCGCGTCCACAGCAACTGCCCGCGCTCGTCCCGCGACTCCATCCACCAGTAGAAGTCGCCGCCGTAGAGGCGGTCCATGGCGAGGAGGAAGTCGCGCGGGAGGGCGACCCGGACCGTTCCCCCAGGGGACGGGGCCGCGGGGACCTCGGTCACGTTCGGGTTGCCGCGAGCGATAACGACGAGCCGGAAGACCCGGCCGGCGCCGGGCCGGAAGGTCACCGCGAGGTCCTGGCGTCCCAGCCGGGCGCCGTCGGCGGGTGCGAGCACCGCCAGCTCGGCCGCTGAGGGGGCGGCGGGAACCGGGGAGATGACGACCTGCCGGAGCCGGCTGGAGCCGGGCTCCCACTCGTAGATCCGGGAGGTGGGGCGGCCGGCGGCCAGGGGCTGGAGCTCCTCGGCGGCGAGCGGCGGGAGGGGGTAGACCGGCGGGCCGGCGGGAGCGAAGGGGGGGCTCACGGCATCGGCCAAGCCATAGTGGAAGACCTGGGCCACGGGCACCCCTGCTCCATTCAGGAGGAAGCCGGGAGAACCGGCGACGAAGACCGGGGCGCCTCCCGGAGTGCGGAGGGCGCGCTCCAGTTGCTCCGTGATCGACCCCGCCGTGCGCCCCGCCTCGACATAGATCCCCAGGTAGCCCGCGAGAAGAAACGCCCACCCGGCCAGGAGGGCGAGAAGGCCTACGGCCGGCAGGACGTGCCAGGGTCCCCTCCAGGCATTGACGAGAGCGTGGGCGAGGAAGGCGGCGGCGAAGGCGGCACCGGCAGCGGCCAGGTACCAGTAGCGGCCGCTGCCCGGCACCACGGGGCGGAAGGCGAAGGGGGCCAGGGAGACGACCATCCAGACCCAGCCGAAGAGCCAGGGCCGGAGCGAGTCGCGGCGTGTTGGGGAGAATCCCAGGTAGAGGAGCGGCAGGAGACCCGCCAGCAGAAGGAAGAGGATCGGCGCGATTGGCGCCGGAGGCTGCTCGAAGACGGGGACGTGGAGCCGGTAGAGAGACTGAGCGAGATCCCCCAGGAGCTGCCGGAGCTGGGGCGCGAGCAGCCGGCGGCCGGTCTCCTCGTAACCACCGACGAAGACCCCGAAGAGATGCCGGCGGAGGAGGAAGTAGAGCCCGAGGAGGCCGAAGGAGGGCAGCCACGCCGCGAGTCGAGCGCGGAGAGGCCGCCCGCGATCCAGGAGGAGGTCGTGGGCGACGAGGAGCACGGGGAGGACCGCCGCCGCCTCGTAGGAGCCGAGCGCCAGGGCAAAAAGGCTGAGAGACGCGGCCTCCCATGGCGGGGACGAGCGCTCGCGGGCGATCTGGTGGCAGAGGAAGGCGGCGAGGAGGAAGGTGGCGGCGAAGAGGGTCGCGAAGCTGGCGGCGAAGATCACCGCGTTGGGGTGGAGCGGGTAGAGCGCGAAGAGGAGGGCGGCGGCGGTGCCGGCGAGGGCCGCCGGGGCGCTCCCCTCCCCCGCTCTCCCCGCGACCCGCCGGGCGATGGCGTAGACCAGGAGGGAGTTGCCGGCGTGGACGAGCGTGTGCGCCAGGTTGTAGCCCAGCGGGGCGATGCCGAAGAGGGCGTCTTCGATGCCGAAGAGGAGAGTCGAGACCGGGCGGTAGAACTTGAAGAGCTGAAGGTCGAGCCAGGGCGAGGCGAGCTTGGCGAGGAAGCCGTGCCAGGGCGGGTCCTGGCGGAGCAGACGCAGCAGGAGGAAGTCCTCGCTGGTGAAGCCGCGCTGGAACGCCCGGCCGTAGAAGGCGAGCACGGCCCCGAGGACGAGGACTGCGGGAGCGACCCGCCGCGCCCGGCTCGGCGGCCGGGTCATCCGCCCCCGCCCCCCGCCAGTGCCCGCTCGCGGGCCCAGCGGACCGCCGCCAGCAGCTGCGGCCCCACCACCTCCGGCCGGAAGCGGCGGGAGGCCTGGAACCCGGCCCGGCGCGCCCGGCGCCAGGCGGCGGGATGAGTGAGGAGCTCCCGCGCCGCGGCGGCGAAGGCGCCCGGATCGTCCGGCGGCACGAGGGCCACCGCCCCCTCCGCCATGCCCACCGTCGACGGGATTCGGGAAGCGACCGCCGGCACCTTGGACGCCAGGGCCTCGAGGAGCGGCAGCCCAAACCCCTCCTCGGCCCGCGAGGGGAAGAGGAGGAGGTCGCAGCCCGGCACCTCCCGGGCGACCTCGGCCGGAGTCACCGCGGTAAGGAAGCGATCCCCTTCCCCAGGACCGCCCAGGATCTGCGCCTCGGCGGCGGAGAGCGGCAGGACCGAGATGCGCAGCACCCGGCAGGCGATCCCCTCCTCCCGGAGCTGGCGCACCGCCGCGAGCGCCGTGGGGATGCCCTTGACCTCCGCCTCGAAGATGCCGGGGATGAGGATGAAGGGCCGGCGGCGGGGGCGCAGGCGCAGGCGCGGCCGGAAGGCGGGGTCGAGCGGCGGCGGCACCACCGTGCTCTCGCGCCCGAAGCGCTCGCGGAGGAGGTCCTGGAGATGGGGCGAGACGGTGATCGCGGGGAGCGGCAGGGAGTAGGCGGCCTCGATCCCGGGGAGGACCGGCCGCAGGTGGACGAGCCCTCCCTCGTAGCCCTGGCAGAAGTGGGCGACGGGGCCGGCGGCCAGATCGCGGGCGAGCGCGAAAGTCGTCCAGAAGGTCGCGATCACCAGGTCCTGCTCCGGCAAATGCGGCATCCCGGTCGAGTAATCCAGGTACGGCAGCGGCGAGTCGATCCAGGCGGGCTTCGGCGCCTCGCCCAGGAGGGTGACCTCCTCCCCCAGGCCGGCGAGCAGAGCGGCATGCTGGAAGACGACCTTGATGCCGCCGCCCAGCTCCAGGCGCGGCAGGACGTAGGTGATCCGCACTAGGAGGCGCCCTCGGCGGCCGGGAGGGAGCGGCGGAGGACCTCGCGGCCTTCCCCGTCGCTCACCTGGATCACCAAGCCGCCAGCGGGAAACTGGGCGGCGATCTCCGCCGGCAGCCGCCAGGGCCCCGCCTCCGCGCTCTCGACCTTCGCCGTCGCGGCGGGAAAACCGGCCGGGTTGGGCGAAACCTCGATCCAGAGAGGAAAGGGCAGACCGAGTGCCGCCAGGTCGAGGCCGCCGGCCGGCAGGGGCTCCGGCGGAGCGAGCGAGCCGCCGGCCGGCGTTGGCAGGGTGCCCGCCACTGCCCGCAGGAGGGGTGGGAACCAGGCGCCGTAATGGCGCCGCCGGAAACGCTCGGCCGACTCCTCGAACCACGCCTGGGAACGCGGCTCGCGGGCGGCGCTCTGGTTGTAGAGGTGGATCGCCCGGGCGGCCGGGACATAGCGGGCCGGCACCCCCGCCCGGCGAGCGCGCAGAAGCCAGTCGGTCTCCTCGAAGAAGAGCCGGTAGCCGGGATCGAAAGGCCCCACCCGCTCCCAGGCCGAGCGGCGGACGGCGAGGAGGAACCCCGGCAGGTCGTAGCTGGGCAGCGGCCGCTCGGCCTCCCAGTGCCGGCGGGCCTGCCGGCGCCAGCTTCGGCGGGCCCGCGCCGCACATGCCTCTCCCCTGCCTGCGAGGAGGGCGGCGAGCTCCCCGCGCCGGGTCCGCTCCTCCGCCGGCGGCAGGACGAGCTGCCGGCCGCGATCCCAGAAGGAGCGCGGGCCGACGACCTCGGCTCCCCGGTCGAGCTCGGCGAGCAGGGCAGGGAGACAGCCGGGGAGGACCAGCACGTCCGGGTTCATGAGCACGATCGTCTCGGCCCGCGTTTCGGCCACGCCGAGGTTGACGCCAGCGGCATAGCCCAGGTTCTCCCCCGGATCGATCCGCCGGACGGGGAGAGCGGCGAGGATGCGGCGCTCGGCCGCG
>JAXDLD010000532.1:0-5566 GCA_034666805.1 Acidobacteriota bacterium | reverse complement strand
CACGTCGATGCCGAGCGCCGTCGCGAGGTCCATCTGGTGCTCCTGCTCCTGGCGGAGGATCTCGCGCAGGTCCTCGGACAGGGCGTACTCGCCGAGCGCCTCGGCCTGGCGCACCCGGTCGCGGTAGTTGCGGACCGTCTCGTTCTCGTTATCGAGATCGAAGCGGAGCATGTCCTCCGCCTTCTCCGAGGTGCGGACGGGCTTCGGGGTGGTCGTCGGCTCGCCGCCGAAGTAGTCGATCTGCTTGGAGATGATCAGGGCGTGCTGCAGCTCTTCGACCGCGTGCTTTTCGAGCTCCTCGGCGATGCTCATGTAGGGGGCGCCCTTGATCATCTGGCTGTAGACCACATACGAGATGATGGCCTGGTACTCCCGTGACAGATCCTCGTTGAGCAGCTCGACGAGCCGCTCACGGGTGATGGTCTCTTCTTGGGGCATAACGATTCTCTCTCCCTCCCGGTTGGGATGATGACTTCGCCGGAGTCCCAAGCAACCACCGTACCAACCGCCACGGGGGGGCGGGTCCGGCGCGAACCGGACCCCACCCCCGGAACCGACCCTCTCACCTCGGGAGCGGACCGATCGGCACGTGGCTCACGGCGCAGGCGCTGTCCAGCTTGATGGCGTCGAAGCCCACGCTGAAACGGCCGAGCGCGCTCATCACCACCTCGATCCAGGCCTGCGCCGCGGCCGGGTCCTCCGGCGGCACGTTGCCGGCCGGCGTCACCGTCGTGTTCAGATCGAGGTAGAGCCAGCCCAGCCGGAAGGGCACTGGGAAGGCGGGACCGCCCACCGTTACCGACTGCGCTTCCGCCGGGAACGGGATGATGCCTTCACCCGACGGCTGTGGCGACACCGGGAAGGCTTGCACGGTGACCATGCGCTCCTGCTCGTCGAAGATTTCGAGCTGCTCCTGGCCCAGCGGGTACCAGGCCGGGGTGGTGCCGCACTTGAAGGCGCCCTGCCGGACCTTCGAGTCACGCCACGTGATCAGGTTCGTGCCGCCGCTGAACGGCCCACCATTCAGGAAACGAACCGCGAACCTCGTCGCCAGCGGCTCGCGGTTGTCGACCGCCGTCCAGCCCACGTAGCGGCCGTAGAAGGTGTACTGACCCGTGGCCGAGGTCTCCGGGTTCGTCGCGGAGGCCTCGATGTGGACCAGCGTCTCGCCGTCCGCACGGTTGGTCGCCGAGCTGACGTAGAAGTAGTCGCCCCAGAGCACGTTCTGGTTCGTCGCGTCGCCCGTGCCGCCGGCCGCGAAGTAGCCGAGGTCGCCCGGGAAGCGCAGGGTGCAGTTGTTGACCGTATCGACCGTCACGTAGCCGCGGGCGAGGTTGTCGCCGTAGGCGAGGCCCGCGCAACCGCCCAGCAGGCTCGAGAACTGGCCCGTGAGCGAGGTCTTCAAGTGGGTGACGAAGCTCGCGGGGAGCGCGCCGATCGGCAACTGGCCCTGGCAGCTCGCGAAGTTGACGTCCTGCGAGAACTGCCCTTGCGGACTGATGGTATCGGTCGGGTCCTGCCCGTCCGAGGCGGTCTGCGGCAGGGTGCCGTTCAAGATGTCCCGCAGGTTGATCGACTGCACGTCATAGCCGGTCAGATAAACGTTGAAGTCGAGGACCGGCACCGACAGGTCCGACCAGACCACGACGTGGGCGAGCACCGCGGTCGCCGAGGCGTTGTTGATCGAAAACAGGGTGGTCACCCCGTTGGGGTTCGCCAGATCGACCTCGAAGTAGGGGAGCAGCAGGGTGGCGCCCGGCACGTCGTCGATCGTACAAATGACGGCATTCGCGGGGACGGCCAGCAGAAGCAGGCAGACGGCGGTCAGCAGAAGAGCAGCGGATCGCAAGCAGGACTCCTTTCCGGGTCATCGACCCTCTGTGGAATGTGGGTACAGCCTTCGAACCGACGATCTCTCAGTCACCGAACCGCGTGTGACTCGCGGCGCAGGCGCTGTCCAGCTTGAGGGCGTCGAAGCCCACGCTGTAACGGCCGAGCGCGCTCATCACCACCTCGACCCAGGCCTGCGCCGCCGCCGGATCTTCCGGCGGCACATTGCCGGCCGGGGTTACGGTCGTGTTCAGGTCGAGGAAGAGCCAACCGAACCGGTACGGCACCGGTAACCCAGGGCCACCCACCGTCGTCGCCTGCGTTTCTGCCGGGAAGGGAATGACAGGGTCAGAGTTGATCGGTGGCGGCGACACCTGGAAGACGATGCCCCCCACATTCGACGCGTGCTCCTGCTCGTCGAAAATCACCCACTGCCCCGCCGCAAGGGGAAACCAGGAGGGAGTTGTGCCGCACTTGAAGGTGCCCTGCCGGACCTTCGAGTCGCGCCAGACGATGAGGTTCGTACCGCCGCTGAACGGACCCCCGTTAACGAAGCGGACCGCGAACTCGGTCGCCAGCGGCTCGCGGTTGTCGACCGCCGTCCAGTTCACGTAGCGGCCGTAGAAGGTGTACTGGCCCGAGACCGAGGTCTCCGGGTTGGTGGCGCTCGCCTCAATGTGGACCAGCGTCTCGCCGTCCGCACGGTTCGTCGACGAGTTGACGTAGAAGTAGTCGCCCCAGAGCACGTTCTGGTCGGTCGCGTCGCCCGTGCCGCCGGCCGCGAAGTAGCCGAGGTCACCGGGGAAGCGCAGGGTGCAGTTGTTGACCGTATCGACCGTCACGTAGCCGCGGGCGATGTTGTCGCCGTAGGCCAAGCCCGCGCAACCGCCCAGCAGGCTCGAGAACTGGCCCGTCAAGGCGGTCTCCAGGTGGGTGACGAAGCTCGCCGGCAGCGCGCCGGTCGGGAGCTGGCCCTGGCAGGAGGCGAAGTTGACGTCCTGCGAGAACTGCCCCTGCGGGCTGATGGTGTCGTTCGGGTCCTGTCCGTCCGAAGCGGTCTGCGGCAGGTTGCCGGCGAGGACGTCGCGCAGGTTGATCGACTGCACGTCATAGCCGGTCAGATAGACGTTGAAGTCGAGGACCGGGACCGAGAGGTCCGACCAGACCACGACATGGGCGAGCACCGCGGTCGCCGAGGCGTTGTTGATCGAGAAGAGGGTGGTCACCCCATTCGGGTTCCCCAGGTCGACCTCGAAGTAGGGGAGCAACAGGGTGGCGCCCGGCACGTCGTCGACCGTACAGAGGACGGCATGGGCGGGAACGGCCAGGACCAGCGGGCAGACAACGGCCAGCAGAAGCGCAGCTGATTTCAAGCAGGACTCCTTTCCCGGGTCGTTCGACGCGTGCCCTCGACAGGGATGTAAATGTGATTACACCATATCACGATCGGACCAGGGGGCGCCAGCCGGCCTGCAATGCCTGCACCTATGCCCAGCGTGCTATATTTCCCACCTCGGCACCCACCTGGGTACGCTTCAACGGGCAGGATTACAGGAGATCTCCATCCTCATGAGCAAAGCCGCCGTCCTGGGCTTCGCCGCGCTCGCCGCGGCCCTCACCCCTCTCCACGCCACCGTCTACGTCCCGGTCAGCGACGGGCCCCTGGGCGCCGTTCGCTACACGACTTCGGTCGTGGTCACCAACCCCGACGCGGTGCCGCGCCGCTTCACCGCCGTCTTCCTCTCGGCCGGATCTTCGCGGGCTGGCTCGCCGGTCACCCTGCCGGCGCACGGCACCTTCGTCCTCTCCGGCCTCGCCCGGGACGGCGAGCGGGGCCTCCTCGCCATCGACGGCCCGCCGCGACTCCTCGTCTCCGCCCGCCTGGGGGCGACGGCCTTCGGCGGTGCCAAGATCCTCTCGGGGGCGGCCGTCCCGGTCGTCGCCGACGGCAGCCTGCTCGCCGGCCGGACGATCCATCTCCAGGGGCTCGAACGGACCGGCCGCACGGTGTCGCGCCTCGGCCTCGTCACCCTCGGCGCAACGGCTGGCACCTGCACCGTCGCCGCCTTTCGCGCCGACGGCTCGCCCCTGGGCGGGCCGGTCCAGGTGGCCGTCTCAGGCCAAGGGCAGAGCACGCTGGCGGATGCCCTGGCGGCCGCCGGCGTGAGCCGGGTCTCCGAGGCGCGGATGGAGGTGACCTGCGACGTCCCGGCCTTCGCCTGGGCCGCGGTGCTCTCGGGCGACGGCAGCCGGACGGCGACCGCCACGCCCGCGAGCGCCCTGGGCGCGAGCCTCACGAGCGTCGTCGACAAGGCGCGGCGCGGCGAGGGGGATATAGGCGACGGAAACCGCCAGCCGAGCCCGGGCAACGGCGGCAACGGTGGCAATGGGGGCAATGGGGGCGGCGGGAATGGCGGCGGCGAGACCCCCGCGGGAGATCCCAAGGATCCCAAGCCGGACGGCGACGGCAGCTTCTCCCTGCCCGGGACCTTCCTCGACGCCAAGCCCGGCGACTCCTACCGGGAGTACGAGCTGGCTCTCCGCCCCGGCGCGCGCTACAAGCGGCTGACGGTCGACTTCGACCTCTTCTTGAACCGCTGGCAGAGCTCCCTCTTCCACGCCGTGACCGGCCTGCGCCGGGCCGACAAGACCCTCTACTACGGCCTTATCCTGCGCGCCGACCGCGCCAAGACGATCTTCGACCTTGGCAAAGGGCAGCTCGCCAAGGACGACGGCGGCCTCTGGCAGGAGGGGACGAACTATCACATCCGCACCACCTACGACGTCGAGTCGCGGCAGGTGACGCTCGAGGTCTTTCGCGGCGGCAAGCAGGTCGAGGTTCTCTCCGGGGCGATGACTTCGACCGATCTGCGCGAGACGAACCGCAAAGTGCGGATCGATTTCGGTATCGCCAAGGTCGCCGATGGCGCCTACTTCCCGCCGGTCGGCTGGAAGTTCTCGAACCTGGAGGTCAAGGCCGTCCCCTTCTAGCTTTTCGCGTTGGGCATGAACCTCTGCCCCTCTCATCGGCACGTACTGTGCAGTCACTCCCTCTCAAGGGGGCTCACAGGAGGTGCAAGATGCGGATCCCTTACCTTTCGGCGGCAATCCTGTTGGTCGTTCTCGCCTCGTCGACAGCCCTCGCCTGGGCGGCGACGGCCACCTACACCCCACCGGCGGAGCCGGGGCAGATCTTTACCGTCATCGATTTCCCGCAGTCCAGGGGCCGGGCGCAGGCGTTCGTCGTCTCCGTGGAGTCGGGCAACGCCACCCGCAACATCACGGTCGCGGCCCCCTACCGGGGAAACGTCTGCTCCAGCTCGACCCCTTCCGGCATCGTCCTCCGGCTCCGGCACAACCAGCCCGACTCGACTCCGGTGACGGTGGTCACGACGGGGAGAATCGTGCGCGGCCCCTTCCAGGGTGAGCCCCCGTTGGAGCTCCTGCACCCCTGCTACAAATTGGTGAAGTGAGCCCGGCAGGCCGGCTCCAATAGGAGCCTCGCTTTAGCCGAGGGCGTGGAAGACCTTCTGCACGTCGTCGTCCTGCTCCAGCCGGTCGACCAGCTTCAGCACCTCGGTCGCCTGGTCTTCCGGCAGCTCGACCGGAGTGAGGGGGAGGTACTCCGACTCGGCCAGCAGCGGCGTGATGTCGCGGTCCTCGAGCGCCTTCTGCAGGTTGCCGACGTCGGCGAAGGCGCAGCGGAGCACGAGCTGCGGCTCCCCCTTCTCGCCCG
>JAXDLD010000531.1:0-6075 GCA_034666805.1 Acidobacteriota bacterium | reverse complement strand
ATCTCCGGGAAGAACGCATCCCCCGGCACCTCCGCCTCGATCCGGGTGAGGTAGAGCCGCTCGGCCTTATCCAGAGCCTGGCGGTAGATCTCCGCGCCGCCCGCGATCCAGACGTTCCCCTCCCCCGCCCTCTCCAGCGCCTCCTCGATCGAGCGCGCAACGAGCACTCCCTCGGGGGCGTAGCCGGGCTGGCGGGAGACCACCACCGTCTTCCTTCCAGGGAGCGGCCGGCCGATCGACTCGTAGGTCTTCCGGCCCAGGATCAGGGTCCCCCCCATCGTCAGCCGCTTGAAACGGGCCAGATCCTCGGGGAGACGCCAGGGGAGGCGGTTGCCGTCGCCGATCACCCGGTTCGCGGCCATGGCGGCGATGGCTGTGAGGCTCCTCGTCAAAGTCCACGGCGAAGGCGGGCCAGCTCCTCCTCCAGGGCACGGGCTCGCTGCTCGGCGACCGCGCGTGCCCGCCTCGACTCCTCGGCATCGCGCTCGGCGACCTCGCGCGACCGCCGTTCCTCCTCTGCGATGCGGGTCTGCTGCTCGGCCTCGCGCTCGGCGGCACGGCGGGCCGTTACGTCTTCCTCTTGCCAGGGCAGCGGCTCATCGGTCTCCGCGTCCCGCAGCCGCAGCCGCTTGCCCTCCACCACGAACCGGAGGCCGGTCGTCCGGCTCTCCAGCGACCCTCCCCGTTGCGGCAACAAGCCCTGGTATCTCCCGCCGACCAGGCGATAGCCTTGGAGAGAAGGTCTCAGATACTCCCCCAGGGGATCGAAGAGGAAGTACTCCTCGACCCCGAGCCGTTCGTAAACCTCCTTCTTCGTGATGATGTCCTCGTCCCGGGTGCTCTTCGAGGTCACCTCGCAGACCAGAGACGGCGCCCGGCCCTCCTCCCAGACTTTGTAAGTCCGCCGCTCGCGCTTGTCCACACCCCGGACCAGGAAGACGTCGGGCGCTACGCAGGCCCTGGGGTCCCCCTGCACGAAATAGAGCAGCATGTTGAACCAGACGTAGACGTCGGGTACCTCGGCGTAGCGCTGAGACAGCGCATGATAGAGGTCCAGGAGCACCTGGCCGTGAGCTTGGGTCTCCGCCATGGGACGGCCGTCGGACTCCGGGTACTCGATCGTTCGCGAGAGAGGGATCGCGGTCATCTTGAGAACCTCCGGCCGCGGCGGGCAATCTGCGTAGGGTACGGGAGCCGCCGAAGCCATCCTCTTCGGGGAAAGTCTAGCGAGATCCTCGGGCAGGCGCCAGGGGAGGCGGTTGCCGTCGCCGATCACCCGGTTGGATGCCATGGCCGCAATCGCCGCGATGGCCTGGAGCGTCATACCGCGATCGGGGCCTTGATCGCCGGCCAGGGGTCGTAGCCTTCGAGCGTGATGTCCTCGTAGCGGAAGTCGAAGATCGACTTGACCTCGGGGTTCAAGCCGACCCGGGGCAGAGGGCGCGGCTCGCGGGTGAGCTGGAGCCGCGCCTGCTCCAGGTGGTTTCTGTAGAGGTGGGCGTCGCCCAGGGTGTGGATGAATTCGGCCGCTTCGAGCCCCGTCACCTGGGCCACCATGAGGGTCAGGAGGGCGTAGGAGGCGATGTTGAAGGGGACCCCCAGGAAGACGTCGGCGCTCCGCTGGTAGAGCTGGCAGGAGAGGCGGCCCTTCGCCACCCAGAACTGGAAGAGGGCATGGCAGGGAGGGAGGCGCATGCGGTCGATCTCGGCCACGTTCCAGGCCGAGACGATGTGCCGGCGGGAGTCGGGATCACGCCTTATCCCCTCGACGACCTTGGCGATCTGGTCGACCGCGCCGCCACCGGGGAGCGGCCAGGAGCGCCACTGCGAGCCGTAGACCGGCCCCAGGTCGCCGCTCTCGTCCGCCCACTCGTCCCAGATCGTCACCCCGTGCTCCTGGAGCGGGCGGACGTTGGTGCTCCCCGAGAGGAACCAGAGCAGCTCGTGGACGATCGAGCGGACGTGGAGCTTCTTGGTGGTGAGGAGGGGGAACCCGCGGGCGAGGTCGAAGCGCATCTGGTAGCCGAACACCGAGAGCGTCCCGGTGCCGGTGCGGTCGCCCTTCTCGACCCCATGGTCGAGGACGTGCTCCAGGAGGTCGAGGTATTGCCTCATCGCGATCGAATGGCTACAGTCCCGCGCCGTGCCTAGCATTCTATATGGGGATCGCCGCCAGCGCCGGCTCGCCCTCGCTCTGACCCTCGGGTTCCTCGCGCTCACCGCCTGCGGCCGGGGGAAGGCCGGGGAGACCGGTCCGGCCGCGGCCCCCATCCTCCGCGCCGGCGAGCCCACCCGGAAGGTGCGGGTCTTCCTCATCTCACCCGCGGACAACGGCCGGACCGGGCACAAGGTGGGCTGCGGGGACAGCGCGGTGCCGGTCGAGATCAGCCTCCCCCGCCCGGAGCCGAGCCTCGAAGGGGCGCTCCGCGCCCTCCTCGCGCTCAAGGAGCCCTACCACGAGCCCTCCGGGCTCTCCAACCCCCTCTACAGCTCGGCCCTGGAGCTGGTGCGCATCGAGCGCCAGGGGACGGACGCCCGGATCTATCTCAAGGGCTATCTGGAGATGGGCGGCCAGTGCGACAACCCCCGCATCCTGGCCGAGCTCCAGGAGACCGCCCTCCAGTTCTCGGATGTGGCGCGCGTCCAGTTCTTTCTCGAAGACCGGCCCTTGGCGGAGATCCTCTCCGGGAAGGGGTGATAGGTGATCTCTCCCCGGGGGCGGGTGGGTCCCGATCCCCTGGCTCCCGCGCTATTGTCCCCGGCTCCGCCGCCTGCTACCGTCTCCGCGATGGAATACGCCGAGCTCCTCGCACGGATCTCCTCGCAGGAGAATCTCCACACGGAGTTCAAGCTGTGGCCGGTGCACCCTGACGACCTGGCGGCGGGTCTCGTCGCGTTTGCCAACACCGACGGCGGCGACTTGATCCTCGGCGTCAACGACCGGCGGGAGATCGAGGGGATCGGCGACCCCGATCGGGTGGCCCGGGACGTGGACAACGTCGCGGCGAACCACTGCGAGCCGCCGATCACGGTCCTCCAGGAAACCCTAAGGTCCGAGGAGGGCCGGACGGTCATCGTGGTCCGCGTACCCAAAGGCGACATGCGCCCGTACAGGACCAACTGCGGCGTCTACTACGTCCGCACCAGCTCCGGCCGGCGGCAGGCCTCCCGGGAAGAGCTGCTCCGGCTCTTCCAGGCGACGGTGAGCCTCTACTATGACGAGACGCCCTTCCCCCGCCTCTCCCTCCAGGATCTCGACCTCGCCGCTTTCGAGAGCTACCTCGAAGAGACCGGGCAGTCGTATCTGCGGGGTGACGACCCGGAGCGGCTGCTGGCCAACTGGTACCTGGCCACGAACGGCCACCCCACCTTGGCCGGCCTCCTCCTCTTCGGCCGCAAGCCGCAGCAGCATCTCCCGTACGCGCAGATCAACGCGGCTCGCTTCGCCGGAACGGACAGCTCCTTCGACCCGACCGACCGCAAGGACCTGGGCGGGCGGCTCCTCGAGGTGATCGACCAGGCCGAGCGCTTCCTCGATCTTCACCTGCCGGTGCCGCACGTGATTCACGGCTTCACTCCCGAGCCGCGGCCGGAATTGCCCAAGGAGGCGCTGCGCGAAGCCATCGTCAACGCCGTGGCCCATCGCGACTACACGATCCGCGGCCCGATTCGCCTCTTCGTCTTCGACGATCGGATCGAGCTCCACACCCCGGGCCGCCCGCCCAACGGTGTCGACGCGGAGGCGATGCGCTCCGGCGCGCACGTCGTCCGCAACCCATGGATCTACGCCCGCCTCTCGGACGCCGGGCTGGTCACCCGAGCCGGGACCGGCATCCGGCGCATCGTCCGCCTGGTGCGAGAGGCAGCGGGGCGCGAAGTTGGGATCGAGGTGCGGGACTTCGAGGTGCAACTCACGCTGCCGCGCAAGCTCAAGCCGGTCTGAGCCTGGCGGGCGGCGTGGCTTTCAACCAGTCCGCCGCTGCCCTGGAGGGCTGGTCGATCGGGTTCTGAGGGAGAAGGCGCCGGGCCGGCGAACCGGCCCGGCAGGTATCCATCAGGCCCTGGCCCGCTCCCCCTTCGGCCAGTCCAGCCAGAGGATCGACTTGGCGATCCATTCCGGTTCCGACATCCCCGGACAGGCCCCCCAGCGCATCAGCGGCTCGTTGCCGTAGCGCACGATGCCGATGTGGTTTGACGTGTCGCGGTCGAGCTCCGGGTTCGAATCGTAGAACCCGAGCGTGCGCCGCAGGAGGTCGACGTCTTCGGGCTTCCCCGTGAGTAGCGACCAGCCCGGCTTCAATCCGTGCTTTTGCGCGTACTCCGCCAGCACCGGCACCGTGTCCTCCTTGGGCTTCAAGGTCAAGGAGTAGAGGAAGATGTCGCGCCCCACCCGGTCGCCCAAAACCTTTCTCACCCGCGCCAGGTTGAGCATCACCGTCGGGCAGATCCCCGTGCAGGTGGCGTACATGAAGTTGAAAAGCACCATCTTGTCCTTGACCAGGTCGTCGTAGAAACGGACCTCCCGGCCGTCATGGGTGAGAAGCGAAACGTTGGGGAAATAGCGCTGGCGGATCTTCTCCCGTGGCGAGACCTCCGCCCATTGGCGCGGCGCCGGTGCCCGCGGCGGCTCCTCTGCCCGTAGCGTTGCCGCGGCGAGAGGAGCCGTGCCCAGCAGCGTGAAAAGCTCTCTTCGGTTCATGGCGTCTCCTTTCGCTGCCGCTCTACGGATTGGTTTTGGTATCGCCCACGTCGTCCAAGTCCCAGCGGAGCATCATCGCGTGGTCCTCGTGGACGACGTTGTGGCAGTGCATGGCATAGCGGCCGACGAAGTCGCGGAAGCGCATGAAGATCGTCGTCTGATCGCCCTCCTTGAGCCGCACCACGTCCTTGCGCGACACGTTGACCCCGGTGGGCGCGCTGCCGCTGCCGCCCCAGCTGCCGCCGCTGTAGCCGCTGTTGGTGTTCAAGATCTGGAACTCTTCGAAATGGATGTGGATGGGATGCTGCCAGTCGCGGGAGTCGTTCTGCAAGATCCATTTCTCCGCCGTGTTGCGCTTGACGTTGAAGGCCGGCGTGTCGCAGTTGAAAATCTTGTCGTTGATCGTCCACTGCCCGTTGCGCCGCGAGAACTTGAGGGTGCGGGTGACCCGCGGCACGTCGGTGGTGGTCGGCAGGTCGTAGTACTTGGTGGTCGCCGTCGGGACCGCGCTGGCGTCGGTGACCGCGTCCGGCAGGACGTCGAAGCGCAGCAGGTAGTCGCCCTGGCCGGCGGCGAGCACGTTGCCGGTGGGGCCCTTGCCGTTGGTCTGCTCCATCCGGTTTTCGAGGACGATCGAGGTCCCCGCCGGGAACTGCGAGAAGTCGACGATGACGTCGGCCCGCTCGGCGACCGAGAGGATCGCGCTGGTGACCTGGAGCGGCTTGGGCAGCAGGTTGCCGTCGTTCGCGATCTGCCAGAACGGGATCTGCTGGCCGAAGTTGCTCGGGTTGGTGAGGAAGAGCTGGTAGAAGCGCGACGGGCCGCTGTTCAGCCAGCGCAGCCGGTAGCGGCGCCGCTTGACCTGGAAGAAGGGCTGGATCCGGCCGTTGACGAGGAACTTGTCGCCCAAGACGCCGTCGGTGCTCATCAAGTCCAGGGTGAGGAGGCCGGTGTCGGCGTCGAAGACCCGGTCCGCCAGGAGCATCGGCACGTCGTACGGGCCGCTCGGCAGGCGGAAGCCGGTCGTCTCGTCGCCGGTGTCGTACTGATTGAAGAGGAGATGGAAGCCGGCGAGCCCCTTGTAGGTGTTCTCGGTCGTGTGGTCGACCCGGTGGTCGTGGTACCAGAGCGTCGAGAGCGCCTCGCGGACGTCGCCGCCCGGCGGGTTCGAGGTGGAAAAGCCGGGGAGCACGTTGGGATAGTGCTGGTCGTAGAACTGGCCGATCTCGAAGAAGTCGCAGGGGAAGCCGTCGCTCTCGGAAGGGTTGTGGCCGTTGTGCAGGTGGGTCGAGACCGAGGGGAGGCCGAAGCCGCCGTTGTTGCTCGGCAGGTTGTTGACCCGGCGGACGAGGATCGGCTGCCCGTAGCGCGATTGG
>JAXDLD010000530.1:0-10411 GCA_034666805.1 Acidobacteriota bacterium | reverse complement strand
GGGATCTCCTGCTTCGCGATCCGGTCGATCGCCTCGAGCACGTCGAGCAGCCGCTCGCGAGGGTCTCTCAGAGGGGCAGCGCCTCTTGCAGCACCCGCTCCCGGATGCGCCCACGGAGCCCTCTTTCGGTCACCACGTCCACTCGCCGCCCGAGCAGTTCCTCCAGGTCGACGAGAAGTCCCCCAAGATCCATCAGGCTCCGCCCGCTCGCCATCTCGACCAGAAAGTCGACGTCACTCTGCCGATCCGCGTCACCGCGGGCAACGGAGCCGAAGACGCGCACATTGCTGGCGCCATGGCGAGCCGCGAGACGAAGGATCGCGTCACGCTGCCTTCCAAGGATGTGGTCGATACCCATCGGAGCCTCCCAGCCGCGGTGCTTCCCGGTGCTCTTCAGGCATCGTAACACGCACTCTGGTGCCCACGAAGGTGCCAGGAGGTGCGCTCTCCACCGCCTCAACCCGGCTCCGCCTCCGGCTTCATCAGCGGGAAGAGGATGACGTCGCGGATCGACTGCCGGTCGGTCATCAGCATGGTCAGCCGGTCGATGCCGATACCGATCCCGGCCGCCGGGGGCATGGCGTGCTCCAAGGCGCGCACGTAGTCGGCGTCGAAGTAGTGCGCCTCGGCATCCCCCTTGGCCCTCGCCGCGACCTGCTGCCGGAAGCGGTCGGCCTGGATGTCGGGGTCATTCAGCTCCGAGAAGCCGTTCGCCATCTCCATGCCGGCGACGAAAAGCTCGAAGCGCTCGGTGAAGCGCGGGTCGTCCGGCCGCTGCTTGGAGAGCGGCGAGACCTCGACGGGGAAGTCGGTGATGAAGGTCGGCTCCCGGAGCTCCTTTTCGGCGACCTCCTCGAAGAGCGCCGCCAGGAGGTGACCGTAGTCGGAGCCGGGAGGAATTTCGAGGCCGCGGCGCGCGAATTCCTGGCGGAGCGACTCTTCGCTCTCCAGCTCCGCGGCGGCGACCCCGCCGAAGCGGGTGACCGCCTCGCGCATGGTGTAGCGCTGCCACGGCCGGCGCGCGAAATCGACCGGCTGGCCTTCCCAGGTGAGGGCCTCCTTCCCCTGGAGCTGCCGGGCGGTCTCCGCGAGGCCCGTGAGCAGCTCCTCGGTGAGATCCATCATCTGCCGGTAATCGGCATAGGCCCAGTAGAACTCCAGCATGGTGTACTCGGGGTTGTGCCGGGTCGAGATCCCCTCGTTCCTGAAGTTCCGGTTGATCTCGTACACCCGCGGGATGCCGCCCACCAGGAGCCGCTTCAAAAAAAGCTCGGGGGCGATCCGCAGGTAGAGGTCCATGTCGAGCGCGTTGTGGTGGGTGGTGAATGGCTTCGCCGCCGCCCCGCCGGGGATGCGGTGCATCATCGGCGTCTCGACCTCCAGGAAGCCGCGGGCATCCAAAAAGGCGCGGATCCCCTTGACCAGAGCGGCGCGTACCTCGAAGACCTGGCGCGACTCGGGGTTGGTGGCGAGGTCGAGGTAGCGCTGGCGGTAGCGGGTCTCGACGTCGGCCAGGCCGTGCCACTTCTCGGGCAGCGGCCGGAGGGCCTTGGCGAGGAGAGTCAAGTCGTCGACCGCCAGCGACAGCTCCCCCAGCCGGGTACGGATGAGGGTGCCCGCGGCGCCCACGAGGTCGCCCAGGTCGAGGTTGTCGAGCACCAGCCTGGCGTTTTCCGGGAGCTGGTTGACGCGGATGAAGAGCTGCAGCTTCTCTTTTCCGTCGTGCAGGTCGGCGAAGACGATCTTTCCCTGGGTGCGGATGGCCTTGACCCGGCCGGGCACCCGCAGCGGGATCTTCTCCGCCTCCAGCTCCTCGGCGGTCTTTTCCCCATAGCGGGCGCGGACCCCGCTCGGCTCCAAGTCCCAGTCGAAGCGATGGGGATAGGTCGCGATCCCCCGCTCCGCGAGCTCTCGGCGCTTGGCGCGCCGGTTTTCGATCTGATCGTCGAGCTCCGACATCCTCTTGGCTCCCCTCCCTCGTAGGCCCTTCGCCTGCGGCCGCAACGATAGCGTATCCCGAGGCTCGATCCTGCTACCATCCCCCGCCATGGCCGAGATGGACGAGCTCACCCAACCCCTGAAGGAGGCCGTCGAGCGCTGGGACGGGCTCGGCTGGGTGCGGCCGGTGGTCGCCCTGGTCTCGGGGTCGGGCCTGGGGGTCGACCTCGGGGAGCGCGCGCACGGTCCCGTCGGCCTCGACTATTTCCTCCCCTTCCCCGTCCACCCCGTGGCCGGGCACGCCCATGAGGTCGAGGTGCTCCTGCCGCGCCCGGACCGCCCCGTCCTCTATATGCGCGGCCGGCTCCACTCCTACCAGGGGTACAGCGCCCACGACACGGTCTTCCCCGTGCGCCTCGCTGTCCTCCTCGGGGTGAAGCTCCTGATCCTCACCAATGCCACGGGGGGATTGAAGCCCGGCCTGCTGCCCGGGGACCTGGTGCTGATCCGCGACCAGATCAACCTGACCGGCTTGAACCCACTCCGCGGCGACCTGCCGCCGGAGTGGGGGCCGCGCTTCCCCGACATGGGCAGGGCCTACGACCCGGACGCCGCGGCGCTCGTCGAGAGCCTGGCGGCGGAACTCGGCATCCCCATGCAGGAGGGGATCTACGTGGGGTTGGCCGGCCCCAGCTACGAGACCCCGGCCGAGGTGCGGATGCTCGCCGCCCTGGGCGGCGACGTGACCGGGATGTCGACCGTCCTCGAAGTCATCGCCGCCCGGCACATGGGGGTGCGCTGCCTGGGCGTCTCCCTGGTGAGCAACGCCGCCGCCGGTGTAGGATCGGCGCCGATCGCCCACGAGGAGGTCCTCGCCGCCGCCCGGGGGGCCGAGGCGAAGCTGCAGCGGCTCCTGATCGCCCTCCTCGCCCATCCGGGGCTCCTCGCGGGGAACGCCGCCCCTAAATAGGGCGAGCTCTCCCCTTTCCTTCCCAGCGCTCGGAGACGACGCTCAGCTCCCCAGGGCCGACTGCGCGAGCGCCCGGAGCGCGTCCAGGATGCGGAGGATGCGCTCCAGCTTGCGCGGGACCTCGCCCACGAGCTCCGCGGGTTGCGGGTCGCGCTCGCAGAGATCGTGACAGACACCCTCGAGCCAGGCGACGGTCGCCTCGGTGAGCCCCTGGTAGGGAGCGATCCTCTCGAGCTCGGGGATCAGGCGCGCCAGGATCTCCTGGAGGAACGGGTGGACGGCGCGGAACATGTCGAGCGGGATCCGCGAATGCTTCTCGAGCAGCCGCTGGGTCATCCGGAAGGTGCTCCAGGAGGGGTGGGTCGGCGCCTGCAGCTCGGCGAGCACGGCCTGGACCCGCGCGAGGACCGCTTGCGGATCGACCGCCGGCTTGCCGGGCGAGGCCGCGGGAGGGGCGGCGGGGGCGGCGGCCGGGCGCGCGGGCGGAGGGGACGGTCGGGATGCCGCGGGCTGGGGAGCCGGCGGAGGCGGCGCGGCGGGCTCCCGCACGGTTAGCGAGGCCCGCCGTTGCACGGCGGCCAGGAGCATCTCGAAGAAGATCCGCAGGTCGTCCTCGGCGAGGAGGGGGACGAGGGCGTCGAGACCGGTCTCCGCGCCGGCGCCGGCTTCCCTCCCCGGCGACTTCTTGCCGGCCGCGGACGCCGCCCGGCCGCGCAGGGCGTTGACCTTCTTCTCTCCGATCAGGCTTTTCAAGAGATCGGCGTCGAGCACCGCGGCCATCTCCAGGAGGAGCTGGGCCAAGCCGGCGAAGACCGGCGCCAGGTCGGGCGCCGTGCCCCGCGGGGACCAGGTCACCTGGTGGAGACGCTCCAGCTCGTTGATCCGCGCCGAGAGGAGCAGCTCGCGGCGGCTGATCTGGTGGTAGTCGCCGGAGTAGAGGGCGCGGCGGCTGCGCTCCTTCAAAAGCCGGCCGATCTTGCCGCGCAGGCTCGCGAGGTCGGTCAGGGCATACTGGTCGACCCGCCTCCCCTGCCGCCAGCGCTCCAGGAGGTCGGCCAAGGGGATCTGCTCCGGGAGCGCCCGGATGGCGGCGATGGCCTCGCGGAGGGCCACCGCGAGGTCGCGGGTCTGCCGGAACTCCTCCGCTTTCTCCGGGAAGAGCACGGGTTCGAGCTCGACGCCGTCCCACACCCCTTCGCCGATCAGGTTGGCCGCCGCACCCATGAGCGAGCTCGCGTACTTCCCCTTGAGATCGGCGGCGAGCTCGCAGAGGAGCTGCCCCTCGGCGGGGGTCGGCGGAGCGGCCATGCCGCGGTCCCGGACGGTCCCCAGATGGGTGTCGAGCCGCTTCAGGTCGTGGGCGACCATGCGGTGGATGCCGTGGAAGAGGAAGCCGATCTCTTCCCGCGTCGGTTCCGCGGAGCCGGTCTCGCCCGTCGGCACCTCGCGCAGGAGCAGGTCGACCCGCTCGGGGACCCCACGGATGGTGACGACGAGCCCGCCGATCATGGCGAGGAGGGCGTCGGGATCTTCCGGCGGATAGTAGAGGAGCTCCCAGGGCGCGGCCTGCTCCAGCTCGTCGACCGAGTCGCGCACCCAGACGTAGACGGCCTTCTTGACCGGTCCCAGGCGCGCCAGGACCTCCGCGCAAGTGACGGGCGGCGCGGCTTTCCGGAGAGGCCCCCCGGGCGGAAACTCGGGCTCGCCGGCCCAGCCGTCGCGCGCTTCGCCGATCAGCCCGTCCGGCAGCAGCAGGGAATCGTCCTTCATCTTTAACTCTTGTGGGGAGAGTATACCGCCGATGCCAAGTCCGGGCAAATGCGGCGAGGGTTGGACTTAGGAGACCTTCCGTCCCACTGGGCTACGAGGTCGAAGTACGGGTCGACCTTCTCGCGTATCCTCGCTGCCGGCGAGTTGCGGGTAGGAGCTCCATCCGTCCTACAATCGGCCGTCATGTGCGCACGCGGAGCCCGCTTCAAAGCCCGCGTCCGCCGCCGAAGCGTCGACACTTCCGGGGCGGTGTCCTCCTCGTCCTCGGAGTTCGAGCTCGAAGACCTTGGGAGCACCCTACGGGGCCGGCGGCGGGATCTCGACCGGGGTCTGCTCCGCAAGCTCCGCGGCGGCGCCCTTCCCCCCACCGCGCGTCTCGACCTTCATGGCAGCCGCGTCGAGGACGCCCGCGATCTCCTCGCCCAGTTCCTGGAGCGCCAGAGAGCCCAGGGGCACCGCGTCGTCCTCATCATCTGCGGCCGCGGCAATCGCTCCCCGGGAGGCGAAGGGATCCTCCGCGCCAAGATCGGCACCTGGCTCTCCGCCGGTCCCGCGAGCCGCCACGTCCTCGGCTTCACCTCGGCCCGGCCCGAGGAGGGTGGAGACGGGGCGGTCTACGTACTTCTGCGGAGTGGATGATCCGCCAAGGCTATTCTTGCCTGTCCTTGGAATCGGATAGCATCGCCATGACGCAAGAGCAAGGAGCGCGACATGACCAGCAGCCCCAGCCCCGGCGATCCCATCGACGGCATCCTCCTCCAGATGGACGAGATCGTCGCCTGGTGCACGGCGAACGCCAGCCGCGCGGGCTACTTCGCCGCTCTCTACCGGCGGGTGACGCGGACAGTCCGGCAGCGGATCGGCACCGGCTACTTCGACGACGACGCGCGCATGGAGACGCTCGACGTCACCTTCGCCAGCCGCTACCTCCAGGCCTTCCGGCAGTGGCGCGCCGGCGATCCCGCGACCTCGGCCTGCTGGAAGGTCGCCTTCGACGCCGTGGCCGACCCCACGCTCCTCATCCTCCAGAACCTTCTCGTCGGCATGAACGCCCACATCACCTACGACTTAGGCATCGCCACCGCCCAGGTCGCCGCCACCCCGGAGGGCCTCGCGAGCATCGAGAGGGACTTCGACAAGATCAATGCCCTCCTCGCCTGCCTGGTGCCCACGGTCTTCTCCGAGTTGGGCGCCCTCTCCCCCCTGATCCACCTCCTGGAGGACCTGGCGCAACCGGACGAGCAGCGGCTGGTCGGCATGGTAATGCAGGCCGCCCGCGACTTCGCCTGGCTGTTCGCCAACGAGTTGGTGATCGTCGAAGGGAGACCCGACCTCGAACAGCTTCTCCTCCACCTCAAGGACAAAGAGGCGAGTTGGATCGGCGAGCGGATCGTCCACCCCGGCGGGTCACTCGAGAAGGTGAACCACGTGGTCTGGCTCATGGAGTCGAAGGACGTGGCGAGGAACATCGCGGTGCTGGCAGCTCCGGCGGCGCTGCCGGCGAGCTGCGGGTAGGAACGTGGGGGGCTGGCCACCCGGCCGAGCTCAGACGAGCCGGTGGACTTCTACCCGCTCGGGACCGGCCATTTAGAGATAGAATTCGCGTCGATCTTTACAGAAGCCGCGCAGGCCACCATGCCACCCTTCGCCGCCCTCTTCCTCGCCGCCGCCGTGGCACAGACCCCGGCCGAGCCGCTCCGGGTCACCGGCCAGGTCCAGCTCCCTGCCGGGATGCGGGTGGATACCGTGCGGATCGAGCTCGACCCGGCGTTCGAGGAGTACTCCGTGGCCCTCGCTCGGCTCCGCGGGGTGAACCCCCGGCCGGCGCCCCTCGCCACCACCCGGCCGCGGCCCGATGGCTCCTATGAGCTCCTCGCCCCGGGGAGCGGCTTCTACCGGATCACCGTCCGCGCCGGAGCCTGCGGCGCCGAGGCTTCCCTCGCGCCTCTCCTCGAAGAGGTCGAGCTGCCCCCAGCGGAGCTGCGCTGCGCCTCCCCGTCGCGCTCGGCGGTCCCGACCTTCGAGCGGTGGATGGCGGCGGGCTTCGGCGGGGAGAACACCTTCCTCTGGTCCCCCCTGGCCAGCGGGCCCGGAACATCGCCGGCCGCCGGGAAGTCGGCGCTCCTCGCGGTGCGCGACGCGCGTGGCGAACCGGTGGCGGGGGCCCTCGTGCGGCCGGCGGACGTCGAGCCGCCCGATCCTCTCGGCGTCACCGGCGACGATGGCCGCTTCCCGATCGCCATCCCGTCGATAGGCTGGCAACCCCGCCTCGCCGTCGAGGGGCCGGGCGGCGCGCGGGCCGCGGTCAGCCTCGGCCCCGGCCTGGTGCCGGGAGGAGTCGTGCCGGTCGTCCTCCGGCCCCCGGAGGAGATCGCCGGCAGGGTGGTGCGGGCGCGCGGCGGGCCGGTGGCTGGGGCCCTGGTCTGGAACGGCGCCCGCCCCAGCTCGCCTCCGGTCCGCACCGGCGCCGACGGCCGATTCCGGCTCGCCGTCCCGGCCGGGGCGGCGGTCGAGCTGGGCGCCGCGGCCGCGGGCTTCCTGCCGCTCCGGCAGAACGTGGCACGGCGGGCCGGCTCCCCGGTCGCCACGACCCTCGAGCTGCGGCCGGCGGCGGCCCTCTCCGGCCTGGTGGTCGATGCCCGTGGCCGGCCGGTCCCGGGGGCGTTGGTCCTCGCTCCGCGCTCCAACCGGCAGGCGTTGAGCCGGGCGGATGGCCGCTTCCGCCTCACCCGCCTCCTCCCTCGCGGGTCCTACGAGCTCACCGTGCAAAAGGAGGGCTTCCCGCGGACCACCGCCGCCGCCCGCACGGGAGCGGCGGGCCGGGAGGTTCCCCCCCTCCGTATCGTACTCGGCGAAGGCCAGCGGATCCGGGGCAAGGTCCTCGACCGGGAGGGGCGCCCGGTGGCGGCCGGGCTCACCCTTACCGCGGAGGAGTACGGCGGCGGGGAGCCCGAGCGGAGCGTGACCTCTGTGGATGCCCAGGGCGCTTTCGAGCTCCGCGACCTGAGCCCCGGCCGCTTCGAGCTGCGGGCCGTGGCGCGGGGCTTCGCGCCCGCCCGCCGGACCGGCATCGAGGTCGGCGCCGGACCGGAGGCGGTCGAGCTCGGCGTCGTCACCCTGGAGCCGGGAACGGCGATCGAAGGGGTGGTGACGGACAGCGCCGGTAGCCCGGTCGCGGGCGCGGAGGTGATCGCCCGTTCGAACGAGCCGGTCAGAAGCTGGTTCCAGGAACCGGAGCCGCCCTCGCCGTACATCACCGGCACCGACGGACGCTTCCGGATCGTCGACCTCCGGCGCGGCGATCATGTCGACCTGGAGGTTCATCACCCCGCCTACGCGCCGGCCCAGGCGCTGGCCGTGGAGGTCCCCACCCCCGAGCCGCTCCACGTCGAGCTCAAACGGGCCCGAAGCCTCGCCGGCCGGGTCGTCGGCCCGCGCGGCGAGCCCGTCCCCGGCGCCCTGCTGTCCCGGATCGAAGAGCTGCGGATCGGCGGAGGGTCCCAGGGCTCCGCCTTCACCCTCGGGCAAACCGGCGCCGACGGCACCTTCCGGGTCACCGGCCTGGCGCCGGGAACCCTCAACCTCGAGGTCTCGGCGGACGGTTACCGGACCCGGCGGACGGGAGGCGTTCAGATCCCCGAGGACCGGGACGTCGAGCACCTCGAGGTGACCCTGGAGCCGGGCGTGATCCTCGCCGGGCGCGTCCTCGACAGCCTGGGGGAGCCGGTCGGCGATGCGAACGTCTGGGTCCACCCCGAGCGCCCCCGTCGCGAAATGACGTTCCGAATGCCGGGCCCTACCAGGACCGATGGCGAGGGGCGCTGGCAGGTGGACGGCCTCGACCCGGGAGCGGTGCGGGTGGATGCCTCCCACCAACGTGGGAGGGCCACCGCGCGGCTGCTTCTGGCGCCGGGGGAGAACCACCTCGACCTCACCCTGCCGGCAGGGGTGGAGGTCGCCGGCCGGGTGGGCGACGAGGCCGGCGCGCCGCTCCCCAACGTCATCCTGCGGTTGGTCGCGACCGAGGGAATGGCGGGCTCCTCGGTGGCGAGCGAGGCGGATGGCACCTTCGTCTTCCCCAATGTAGCGGATGGCAGCTTCACCCTCAAGGCCTCCCTGAGAGGCTACGAGGAGGCCACTTACCCCGGGGAGGTCCGGATCGCCGGGCAGCCCGTGAGCGGGCTCGACCTCCACCTCTCCCGCTCCCACCCCGCCACGATCCGCGGCCAGCTCCTGGGGCTCGGCCCAGACGACCTGGCGGGCGTCCGGATCTCGGCCCGGATGGAAGAGTCGTATCTCGTAGGCTCGGGCGTCGTCGAGCCCGGGGGCCGCTACCACGTCGCCGACGTCTCTACCGGGGAGTGGACCGTCGAGGCGCACGACGGCGCCAACAACTCCGCCGCGGGCAGGGTCCAGATCGAGCCCGGCGCCTCGGAGGCGGTCCTCGACCTCACGTTCAAGAGCGGTCTCACCTTGACCGGCCGCATCCTCGTCCCGGCCGCTCGCCGGAGCCGAGGTGCTGGTCGGCCCTCTGCAGCCCGCCGCCGCCCGCCGGCCCGGTGCCGCTTTCGGTCGGGGGCGGACCGCCTACGACGGCAGCTTCGCCGTGCACCACCTGGAGGCTGGCCCCCACGAGCTCCTCGTCGTCAGCTCCGGGAGCGGCTTCGGCTACGGCCAGCCGGTCGACGTCGCGGCCGAGCGCACGGTCGAGATCCAGGTGACGACCGGTAGCGTCCGCGGCCACGTCCTCGGCAATGACGGCCCGATGGCCGGGGCCGACGTCTCGCTCGAGGGCCAGGACCCGGCCCTCGGCTCCTACTCCGGCCCCACGGCGACCACCGACGACCAGGGAAGCTTCGAGCTCTCCGCCGTCGGCCCGGGGACCTACAGGGTCACCGTGCAGAAGGCCGGCGTGGCGCCGGCCGCCGCCACGCTCGTCGTCCGGCCGGGAGAGGCCACGGCGATCGAGATGGACTTGAGCCCGGCGCCCGTGCGGTAAGAGAAAGCCCTATCACGAAAATCAAACTGAATAGTGTGATGAGCGATATTTGAGGATACCTGCGGCAATCTCATTCAGATCTATCAGACCTGATCGTTGCCTCACCGTTCTCGCGCCGGGAACAGCACCGCCGCGATCCCCCGCACCAGGTTCTCTCCGGAGAGGTGCGGAGCGTCGATCTCCAGCTCCTTCCGGTAGTAGGCCGCCACCTCTTCCATGAGGTCGTAGCGGGCCCGGTCCTCCAGGCGCTCGGCGCGCTGGCAGAGGGTGGCGAGGAACTCCCGCTCCTCCAGGCCCACCCGGTTGCGGATGCGGCGGGCGACGTCGAAGTCGCCCAGGTCCTCGACCCGGCGGTCGAGGGTGAGGCGGTCGCCCGCCCTGGAAGGACGCCTTTCCTCGACGACCAGGGTGTCGGCGGCGATGTCGCCCAGGCGCCGGCCGTCGGGATCGAGGAGACAGGCGAGACCCCCGGCGCCGTAGAAGAAGGGCAGGAAGTCGAGCGCCCGGACGATGTTGCGCACGAAAGACTGCTGCACGGTGATGGGCAGGCCCCGGCCGTCCACCACCCGGAGCCCGGTGGCGCGCTTGCCCGGCGAGCGCCCCTGCTGCCGGGTCTCGAAGTAGACGTGGTAGCTCCAGTGGAGGACGAAGGCCAGGCTGGCGCCGACCGCCCCCGAGACCGCCCGCGGCAGAAGCCGGTTGAGGACCGAGAGGAGGAAGGCGGTACCGGCGAA
>JAXDLD010000529.1:0-4427 GCA_034666805.1 Acidobacteriota bacterium | reverse complement strand
CGACGTTGGCGTAATTGATGATGGAGCTGGTCGGCTTGGGCTGACCGTAGGGCCAGGCGCGCATGTCGCCGGGACCCTGGGGGCCGACCGCCACGAAGTTGATCACCACCGCGGCGGCCTCCGGCGTCGCGGCGCCGGCCGGGATGCCGCAACCCCCGTCCTGTCCCCCCTGCGCCTGGAAGGCGTCGACACCGGTGACCCTGAAGGAGTAGGTCGTGCCGGGGGTCAGGATGCCGCCGCCGGCCAGCCGGGTGTCGATGATCCGGCAGGGCGGCACCGGCACGAAGAGGAGATCGGCGTTGGGGTCGCCCAGGGCCGGCGCGGCGGCCGCCTTGGCGACGATGGCGTCGAACGCGACCGTGGCGTCCCCGCGAGCCGAAGCCTCGCGCAGCTCACGATCGGAAAGGGAGGCGGCGAGCCTTCTCGCGTCGCGCTCCACGGTGGCCTCGGCGACCGGCCGCGCGGCGTGCCGCCTGATGGTCTCGGCGATCAGTCCCTGGACCTTCTGCTCCAGGGCCGTCCGCTCTCCGGTGTCCGGCGCCGGCTGCGCCGCCCGGGCCGCGGCAGGAACGACAGCCGTGAAGAGGAGCAGGGCGGCCAGCGCTCCCAGCCCACCTGCCCGCCCGAAGGGCTCGCCAGCTTTTCGATACAGCGTGTTCATCGTCTTTACCTCGCTGGAGATCCGTTCAGTTGGGGATGAAAGTGCAGATCAGCCGGGAGTTCTCGTACTGGTCGCCGCTGCTGGCGCCCGCGAGCCACTTGATGCTCAGGTAGTAGTCCTGGGTCGCGCCGGACGAGATGGGGAAGGTGGCGCCGTGCGACAGGGTCATGTCGTAGTCGCTGTTGGTGCCGAGCCCGGCCGAGGCGGTCATGACCGAGGCGTTGGCCGAGTCGGGCTGCCAGCCGCAGGTGACCGAAGCCGTGGTCTCGAAGCCGATTCCCACCTTGTCCGCCGTGCCGCTGGTGTGGTCGGCGACCACGCCCACGTAGGCGCTGACGACGACCTTGCCATTGGCCGGGGCGGTGACGGTGCAGTGGTTGACCGCGATGCAGGCGCCGCTGTTCAAGTCGGTCAGGGTCGAGTCGTTGCTCTCGGTGACCGAGGACTTCAAGCTCCCCTGGAACTGCTCGATGGGGAAACGGGTGAAGTAGCCGGTGACGTCGGCCACCAGGTAGGCGCCGGAGACGTCGGCCTGGACGGTGATGTCGTCCGGCTGGGTCGCGACGCCGGAGATGGGCACCACGAGACCGTTGGCGATGTTCAGACCGCCGACCTGGGCGTAGTTGATGATGGAGCTGGTCGGCCGGGGCTGACCGTAGGGCCAGGCCCGCATGTCGCCGGGACCCTGGGGACCGACCGCCACGAAGTTGATCACCACCGCGGCGGCCTGGGGCAGGGTGGCGCCCTGCGGGACGCCGCAGCCCCCCGCCATGCCCCCCTGGTTCTCGAAGCCGGTCGTCCCGGCCACCAGGAAGGAGCGCTGCGAGCTCGGGCCGGGGGCGATCACCCCGCCGGCCAGGCGGGTGTCGATGATCCGGCAGGGGGAGACGGGGACGAACACGAGGTCCGACTGGGAGTCCCCGAGGGTCGGGGCGGCGACCGCGGCCGCCGTCACCTGACCGCTGGCGATCTTCACCGTGTAGCGCTCGGCGGTCAGGACCTCGGTCAGGCTCTCGCCGCCGAGGAAGCCCTGGATCTGCTCGTCCCGCATGGACTTGACGATCCGCTGGGCGTCGTCCTCCACGACCTTGGCGTCGACCGGCCGCACCGACTGTTTTTCGATCAGCCGGGCGATCTTTTCCTGGGCCTTGGCGGCCCGCGTAGACTTCTCGGCCTCGGCGCTCGCGCCGTCCGGCCCGTCCGGCGATACCACCGTGGCTCGCAGGGCGCGGGCCGCGACCGGCCGGCTGACGAAGGCGGCGAGCCCCAGGCAGAGGAAAACCACAGCCCTCGTAGAAAGACTCCTCATGACGACTCCTTTCGTGACATCCCGGTGAATAGCGGAGTGTTCAACTCTTTTTCGCGGGCCTTTAAATAACGACGCAAAGTAAGAAAGCTTGGTTACCGCGGCTGACCCGCAGTGCAAGATGCGGGCCACCCCTCGCCGCCGGAGAAACCTCCCCTGCTACCTGGGTTATGAGAGTAAAACTTGCGCTTTTCCTGGCTGTCATATAGAAAACGGATCGTCATGGCCGACGACGACGAGCGCGACGCCAACGCGCCTGCCATCCGGCCGCCGCTCTCGGTCGTCATCCCCACCCATGACACCCGGGAGCTGACGCTCGCCTGCCTCGCCGCCCTCGCCCGGCAGGGCTTCCCGGAGCTCGAAGTGATCCTGGTTGACGACGCCTCGAGCGACGGCACGGCCGAGGCGGTCGCGAGCCTCCATCCCGCCGTGTGGGTGCTCCGCCCGGACCGGCCCGCCGGCTTCACCCGCGCCGCGAACCTCGGCCTGGCGGCGGCCCGGGGTGAGGTCCTCCTCCTGCTCAACAGCGACACCGAGGTCGACCCCGGTGGGCTCGCCGCGCTCCTCACGGCCTTCGCCGCCGACCCGGGCTTGGGGGTGGCGGGAGGGGCGCTCCGCTACCCCGATGGCAGCCCGCAGTGGAGCGGCGGCCCCGCCCCCTCGCTCGCCTGGCTCTTCGGCCTGGCGAGCGGCCTGCCGGCTCTCCTCGGCCGGCTCCCCTTCTACCGCCGCTTGCGCCCCCCCGCCGGCATTGGCGGAAGTGTCGACTGGGTGACCGGCGCCGCCCTGGGGCTGCGCCGGGCCGCCCTCGCGTCTCTCGATCCCGCAGGAGAGAGGGCGCCGCTCGACGAGGCGTTCCGCTTCTACGGCCAGGACCTGGACCTCTGCCTTCGCCTCGCGGCCGCCGGCTGGGGGGTGGCCGTGGTGCCAGGCTTCCGGGTGGTGCACCACCACGGCGCCACCATCGGCCGGCGGAGCGGCGGCAGCCAAGGTCGCCGCCAGCACTCCGAGCTCCTGTGGACCGACCTCCTCTACTGGGCGGGCAAGTACCGGGGCGCGGCCTGGGCGGCGCGGGCGGCCTGGGCGATCCGGGCCGGCGCCCTCCTGCGGCTCGCCGGCCGGAGCTTCGCCGGGCCGTTCCGGCCGCCGGCCGGCCGGGCGGCGTTCGCCGCCGAGAGCGCCGCATTGCGGCAGGCCTTGGAGGCCATCCGGCGGCCGGCCCTTGCGAACCCGCCGCCGCTCGTGTAGAACGGCTCCCGACCATGCGCGAGCTCTACCGCTACCGCGACCTCATCCTCACGCTCGTGGCGCGGGAGCTCAAGGTGCGCTACCGCCGCTCGACCATCGGCTTCCTGTGGACCATGCTCCAGCCGCTCCTCATGATGGGGGTCTATAACCTGGTCTTCAGCAACCTCTTCAAGGCCCCGATCCCGGACTATGCGATCTACGCCCTGGCCGGGATTCTCTTCTGGAACTTCTTCAGCCAGAGCATCGTGTCGTCGATGAACAGCCTGCGCGGCAACGCCCAGCTCCTCCAGAAGCTGCCGGTGCCCAAGGCCGTCTTCCCCCTGGCGACGGTGCTCTCCGGCATCCTCAACCTGCTCTTCGCCCTCGTGCCCATGGTCCTGATCCTGCTGCTCACCCGGCACGCCCTGCCCTGGTCGCTCCTCTTCCTCCCGGTCTCGATCCTCCTGGCCGGCCTCTTCACCCTGGGCGCCGGGCTCCTGCTCTCACCGCTCGCCGTCTTCTTCCACGACGTGGTCGAGCTGATCGGCGTCCTCCTCACCCTCCTCATGTACCTGACGCCGCTCTTCTACCGCATGCAGGACCTGCCCGCCAAGGTGCGCTGGGTGGTGCGCTTCAACCCGGTGCGTTCGATCCTCGAGGTCTTCCGCGACCCCATCTACTACGAGAAGGTCCCTCCCCTCTCCCACCTCGCCGTCTCGCTCGGCATCGCCGTCGTGGCGCTCACGGTCGGCGCTCTCGCTTTTCGGCGGAGCAGCGACCGCATCCCGTTCTACGTGTAGGCTCCCGGAATGCCCGAGCCGAACGGAGCCAGCGAGCAAGCCCCGGTCCGCCTCGAGGGGGTGTCGCTCTGCTATCGCCTGGCCAAGCAGCGCATCCCGTCGCTCAAGGAGTACGCCATCCACTGGATGAAGGGGGCGCTCTCCTATGAGAAGCTGTGGGCTTTGAAGGACGTCACGTTCACCGCCCGACGCGGCGAGGTGGTGGGGATCGTGGGGCGCAACGGGGCGGGCAAGAGCACCCTCCTGAAGGTGATCTCGCAGGTCCTCAAGCCGACGACCGGCAAGGCCGCGATCCACGGCCGGATCGCCCCCATTCTCGAGCTGGGGACCGGCTTCGACCATGAGCTGACGGGGTTCGAGAACATCTACTTGAACGCGCTCCTCCTCGGCCGTTCGCGCAAGGAGATCGACGCCAAGGTAGGAGCGATCGTCG
>JAXDLD010000528.1:0-11304 GCA_034666805.1 Acidobacteriota bacterium | reverse complement strand
ACCGAACTGGCCGAGCCGCGGAGCCTGCCCGATGACGACCTCGCCGACATCCTTGACCAGCACCGGAATGCCGTTGTGGACGGCCAGGACGACGTTGCCGATGTCCTCGGGGGTGTTCAGGCGGCCGAGCCCGCGCACGTAGTAGAACTGCCCGCCCTGGGAGTAGAAGCCGCCGCCCGCGTTGCCGTTGTTGGCGCCCAGGGCGGCGACGACGACGGGGACGGATAAGCCCGTGCCGGCGATCTTCGCCGGATCCAGGAGCACCTGGTACTGCATCGTCTGGCCGCCGAACCCCGAGTCGTCGGCGACCCCGGGGACCGACTTGTACTGGCGCTCGACGATCCAGTCCTCGATCGTCTTCAACTCCATCGGCGAACGGTCCGGGCTCTCCAGCACGTAGCGGTAGATCAGGCCGGAGGGCGAGAAGAGCGGCGAGACCGAGGGGGTGATGCCGGACGGCAGGGTGACGTCCGGCAGCCGCTCGAACACCTGCTGGCGGGCGAAGTAGCTGTCGGTGCCGTGGACGAAGGTGACGCGGACGGACGACAGCCCATAGAGCGAGATCGAACGCACGACGGTCAGCCCCGGGAGGCCGTTCATCTCGACCTCCAAGGGCACGGTGATCAGGCGCTCGACCTCTTCCGCCGCGTGTCCCTGCCACTGGGTGACGATCGTGACCATCGGCGGCGAGAGATCCGGGTAGGCGTCGACCGGCAGCCGCTCGAAGGACCAGATCCCGGCGCCGAGCAGGAGCCCCGCCGCCAGCAGGATGAGAAAACGCTGACGCAGGGCCATGGCGACGATCCGGTTGATCATCGAAACCGGCCGGGGGGCCGGAGAGGGGGCCGGCGGCACCTGCGGATGCTCCGCCGTGTTCATTGGTTCTCCGCGAACTGCAGGAAGAGGCCGCCGTCGGCGACGATCGTCTCGCCGGCGTTCAAACCCGAGGTGATCTGCTGGCGATCCCCCACCCGCGCCCCGATCTCGACGCGGCGGCGCGCGAAGGCGCCGCTCGCGTTCGCCACGAAGACGAAGGGCAGGTTTTCGTCGTCTCGCAGCACCGCGGCGTCCGGCACCAGCAGGCCGGTCGCCTCGCGGTTCGAGCGCAGGGTGACCCGCACGTAGAGGTCGCGCTTGAAGACGCCGCCCGGGTTCGGGGCGACGATGCGGACGGGGATCGCCCGCGTGGCCGGGTCGACGATGGCGGAGATGTAGTCCACCCTGCCGGTGACCGGGGTCCCGCCCGCGCCGGCCCGGATCTCGGCCTGATCGCCCGGGGCGACGAGCGGCAGGTCGGACTCGAAGATGTTCCCCTTCACCCACACCGTTCTCAGATCGGCCACCGTGAAGCACGGCGTCGTCCCCGCCTGGAGGAGCTGTCCGGGCGTGATCAGCCGCTCGACGACCGTGCCGGCGAGGGGCGCGCGGATGGCGCCGCCGCCGCCGGCCACCGGCCGGTTCGCCATGATGTCGTTCAAGGTGCTCTTCTCGACCCCGAGGGCGCGGAGCTGCTCCAAGGCGGCGTCGCGGTCGGCCTCGGCGGCGACCGCCTCAGTCTCGGCCTGCTCGACGTCCCGCCGCGCGATCCCCCCGTTCTTGAACAGCTCTTGGTCGAGGCTCGCCACCCGCCGGGCGTTCTTCGCCGTGGCCTCGGCCTTGCGGAGCGCGCTGACGTCGGTCGCGAAGTCGGGGGAAGCCACAGTCGCCAGGGTCTGGCCGCGGGAGACCTGGGCTCCCACCTGGACCTCCAAACGCGCCACCGGACCCGAGATCGGCGCCAGCACCTGGGTCGCCCGGTTCTGATCGAAGGCGACCGTGCCGGTCGTCTCGATGGCGGGGCGGAACGAGGAGAGGCCGACCCGCTCCAGGCGCACTTTCTGGCGCTGCGCCGGGTCGAGGGTCAGCTCCTTGGGGCGCTCCGCCGCTGTCGTGGATGCCGCCGGTTCGGCGGCGGCTTTTTCGTCCTTGGCTGCGGCCGTGGGCTGGCGCCCGCAGGAGATCAAGGGGAGCGCCAATGTCGCCAATGTCGCGAGGGCGAACGTTCCCCAGAGGGTCCACCGGCGGCTTAGATCGCTGATCATGGCTTTTCTCCGCGCTTTTCTCCAGACGATGGGGGCAGGGGCGCTCCCACGGCGAGCTCCAAAGCGGCCTGGGCGTCGTTGGCGGCGCCCAGGGCATCCACGTACTGCTTCTCGGCGTCCAGGAGAGTCCGCTTGGCGTCGAGCAGGTCGAGCGCGGACGAGCCGCCGAGCCCATAGGAGACCGAGGCCACCCGATACACCTCGCGGGCCTCCGGCAGCAGCTCGTCGCGGATGAAGATGGCCTGACGCAAGGCGGTCGAGGCGCTGGCGTACGAGGTCCGGACGTCCAGGCTGACCTGGGCCGTGACGTCGACGGCATTGGCGGCCAGCTCCTGCTCCCGGTGGAGGGCGGCGGCGATCTCGCCCTGCCGGTGCTGGCCGGGGAAGATCGGGAAGCCGAGGCCGATCCCGGTGGTGTAGGTCGTGGGACTGCCGTCCATCGCATTGCGGGTCAAGGTCACGTTGATGTCCGGGAGCCAGTACTGGTGGGCGAGGCGAGTCGCGGCCCGCGCCCCCTGGCGTTGGATCTCCAGGCTCCGGATCTCCGGCCGGGACGCTTCGGCGAGCTTTTCGAGCCGCTCGAGCTCGGCGATCGAGGCCGGCACCTCGAGGCTGTCGGTCGTCTCGACGGAGGCGCCGCCCGTCCGTCCCAGGAGCCGGTTGAGGGACGCCCGGGCGGTGGCGAGCGCGCGCTCGTTGGCGATCGCGTCGTTCTCCGCCTGCGAGACGTCGACCTGGGCCTTGACGACGTCCACCCTGGGCACCGTGCCGGCCAGGAAGCGGGCCTTGGTCTTGGCGAGGAAGTCGAGCGCCAGCTCCTTGCTCTCCTTCAAGTCCTCGCCGTGGCGGAGTGCCACCAGGATCGCGTCGTAGGCCTCCGCGGCTTGCGAGGCGACCTGCTGGCGCAGCTGCTCCAGGGTGAATTCGGCCGCCCGTAGAGCCGCCGTGGCGACCTCGCCGCGCAGCCGGATCTTCCCCGGAAAGGGGAAGGTCAGGCCGAGACCGATGTCGCTCGCGTTGCCGGAGCCCGGGTTGAGAGCGCGGGTCTGGCCGGCGACGTCGGCGACGAGGCTGGGCTCCGGGAGGGCGCGAGCGACCGCGACCTGCGCCCGCGCCTGCTCGACCTGCTCGCGCGAGGCCAGGATCCCCGGGTTCCGCGCCAGCGCTTCCTCGATCGCCTGGCGGCGGGAGAGGCGCAGCGGCGCCGATCCTCCCGTCTGCCCGGAGGCGGACGGCACGAGCGTGGCCCAGCCGAAAATCACGCAAAAAAAGCGGATAGCAAAGCGTCTCAAGGAGCCCTCCTCGGAGCTCTCTCCGTCGTTTGAAGCTAGGGGAGACGGGGAATCAGCGCGCGAGGAGAGCGGGAGGGCCGCGGGGCGAACCGAGGCGGGGCAGCGGGCTCCGCCGGCGGGCCTGGGCCGGGACGGCCGGGGCGGCCTCGGCGGAGGGAACGGGGAGGGCTGCGGGGACGGTCAGGCCCGCGGCGACCGTCTGCAGCTGCAGGAGGCAGGCGGGGCAGGGCGGGTCGACCCGGGTCTCCGAGGCCTCGACGTGGCGGGCGTCGAACGGATGGCTCGCCCCCTCCGCGACCGCGACGCCGAAGCCGCGCCCCGCCAGGTGGCTGGCGGAGGCGCTGTGCACCTCCGTCGTGCCGACCGCCAGGACGAGGGCGGCCAGGAGGGCGAAGACGACCCGCGTCAGCGGGGGGTGACGGTAGCCACGCACGTCTACATGGTATCAGGATCGGAGGCGCGATGATCCCCCCCTCCCCCGGACCCCCGGGGGAGGAGAGAGACGGCTAGTGGCCGGATTCGACGAGGTTCGCGACCGGGCCGCTGGCGATCGGGAAGACGGCCTCCGGCGTCGGCATCGCCGATATTGCCGGCATGGGCGGCACGATGGCCGAGAGGAGCGAGGTGAGCCCGAGGGTGCCGTAGATCCGGCGCAGGTAGCTCTGAGTCTCCTGGAAGGGTGGCACTCCGCCGAAGCGGTCGACCGCCCCTTCGCCGGCGTTGTAGGCCGCCACGACCCGCGCCAGGTCACCGCCGAAACGCTCGGTCAGCCAGCCCAGGTAGCGCACCCCGGCCTCGATGTTCTTGGCTGGGTTGAAGATGTCGCGCTTGCGGAGCAGGCCGAAGCGCCGGGCGGTCTCGGGCAGGAGCTGCATGAGGCCGCAGGCGCCGGCGTGCGACTTCGCCTTGGGCTGGAAGTCCGACTCGGCCTCGATCACCGCCGCCACCACCTGCGGGTTCACGGCATGGCGCCGGGCCGCCTTGTAGATCAGCTCGCTGTACGGGGTGTTGGGACGATGAGAGTCGCGAGAGTTGAAGCGCAGGATGGGCGGGCTGGGGATCTGGACCGCGACGAGCACCTGGGGGACTTGGGGGGCGCTCGGCGCCAGGACCGGCGCCGGTTCTGATGTCACCATCGCCGCGGAGAGGGCCGCCGCGATCGGGGCGGCGACCGGGTTGATGGGCGCCGGCGGGGCCGGTCTTTCAAATGCCGCGATGCCGCCTCCAGGCAGGGCGAAAAGGATGGGATCCGGGGCGGCCTTCTGGGCGGCCAGGCTTGAGGCCGCGATTGCCGCCAGGCAGGCGGCGAGCAGGAGGACCGGGGGCCGTCGGGCGACCGTCAAGGCCGCCTCCGGGCGTCGTGGCGGGTCAGGGTGTCGGACATACGCACCTCCACGTCGGAATCCAAACTTCCCCGCGCCAGTCAGTAAGGCGTCTGCCCCGGCGGGGGGCGGTGCCCGGCCGGCGGCGGAGAGATCCAGAGCAAAGAGGCGGCATTGATACGGGAAAGCGCCGCTCGAAGTCAAGCGCGTAGAGGGGAGGCAGGCGGCCCCGGGGGGGGCCGGCGGGGTCCGGCGGGAGGTTTCAGGGGGGAAGACGGGCGGCCTAGCCCTCCCGGCGGCCGAGGGCGGGGCCGCTCGTGTCGGCGGCGCCCGAGGCGAAGGTGCCGGCCAGGGTCTCACCCGTGGGAGCGACCTTGAAACGGAAGCTCCCCTGGGTGGTACGGCGCAGGCCATGCTCGGTGAAGAGGATACGGGCGGTGCGGCCTTCCAGGGTGCCGGAGAGGGTGATGGGGGTCTGCGCCGAGGCGGGGATCGAGCGCCCGTTCTCCCGGCTCTTGACCCCCTTCCCCACCAGGCGGTCCCCCTCCTGCTCCAAGTGGACCCGGTAGGTGAGGCGCAGGCCCTGGTAGGCCGGGTAGCTGGTCGATTCGATCTGGTTGGTGATCTCCCACCAGCCGCTCAAGTCGGGACCCTCGTGGACGTCGGCCACGGCCTCCGCTGATGGGGCGGAGGAGTCGGCGGGCTCGTCCAACTCCGGGGGCGGCAGCGGCTTCCGGCTCCGGGTCTTGATCGGGGCCGGGAGCGGTTCCGGAGTCTTCTGGGCGATCTTGACCGCCGCGCCGTCCTTCTGGGCCCTAGCGACATCGGTCTTCACCACGTTGACCTTGGCGATGTTGACCTTGGCGGTGTTGACCTTGGCGGTGTTGACCTTGGCGAGCTTGGCGGCCGGTGCCGCGGGTTTCTGGGCGACCTGGGTGACTGGGGCGACCCGAACTTTAGCCGCCGGAACCGCGGTCTTCTTCGGGGTGGCCGGTGCGGCGGGCGGTGCGGAGGGCGGGGTCTGGACGGCAGCCATCTTCGTGACCGCCTTCGTCCCGGCGACCTTCTGCGGCGGAGCTGCCGGAATCGCCGGAGCCGAGGCCGGCGCGGCCTCCTCGTCGTCGGGCAGCTTGGCGACGATCTGCCGGCTCGCCCCGCTCTGGCCCGGGCAGACCTCCTTGGGCTCGCGGCCGGCGAGGAAAAGCTCGCTTCTGGGGCTCCCCTGGGTGGGCGCGCAGCCGGAGGCCAAGCCCCGTCCGGTCGCCGGGTCGATCTGCCGATCGACCACCCCGGTGGGGCGCTTCCAGGGCGCGGGGAGGGGGCGGTCGGCGTAGACCCGCGCCATCAGCCGTCCCCAGAGAGGGGCCGCGATTTCCCCGCCGGTCGCCTGGGCGGAGATCGGCCGTGGATGGTCGTAGCCGATCCAGACTCCGGCCGCCATCTCGGGGGTGTAGCCCACGAACCAGGCGTCGGCGGCCTCGTTCGTCGTCCCGGTCTTGCCGGCGGCGGCGCCCTTGAAACCGGCCTTCCGCACCGCCACTCCCGAGCCCCGTTCGAGGACCTCGCCCAAGGTGTCGTCGATCAGGTAGGCGACCGAAGGGGAGAGAACCGGGTGCTTGCGCGGCTTCGGGTCCCAGACGAGGGTGCCGTCCAGCCGCTCGACCCGCTGGATGAGCCGCGGCTCGACCCGCGTCCCCAGGCCGGCGAAAGTGGTGTAGGCGGCGGTCAGCTCGAGGGGCGAGACCGCCACCGTGCCGAGGACCGAGGAGGGGAGCTGGGGGATCGTCTCGGCGATCCCGGCGCGGTGGGCGAGCGCCGCCACCCGCGCCAGGCCGACCTCGGTCGCCAGGCGGACGGTGGGGACGTTCTTCGAGCGCACGAGGGCGTCCCTCAGGGTGACCTCGCCGTCGTACCGGTCGCTGAAGTTCTTCGGCGTCCACACCCGGCCGTCGGCGAAGCGGACGCGGAGCGGGCGGTCGGCCAAGAGCTGCGAGAGGGGGTAGCCGGCCTCCAGGGCGGCGGCGTAGACGAACGGCTTCCAGGCGCTCCCCGGCTGCCGCTCGGCATGAGAGACGCGGTCGAATTGCGAGACCGCCCAGTCGCGCCCCCCCACCCAGCCGAGGACGTCGCCGTCGGCGACCCGCAGGACGACGACCGCCCCTTCGAGATCGTCCTGGGGATCCGAAGGCTCGGCGGCCTCGCCGCCGTCGGCCGCCTCGGCGCTCTTCAACTGCGCCAGGAGCTCCTCCTCGGCCGCCTTCTGGACGCCGCGGTCGAGTGTCGTCCGCACCAGGAGGGGCTGGTTGTAGAGGCTGTCGCCGAAATGCTCCTCGAGCTGCCGGCGGACCTCGGCCACGAACCAGGGGGCGACCCCGACGTCGTCCTTCTTGAGCGCCGGACCGGTGACGAGCCCCAGGGGGGCCTCGCGGGCCTCCCGCGCCTCCCGCGCCGAGACCCGCCCCTGCCGCTCCATCAAGGTGAGGACTAAGTTGCGCCGCTCGCGGGCGCGCTCCGGGTTACGGCGCGGGTCGTAGTGGGTGGGCGCCTTGGGGAGCGCGGCTAAAAGCGCCGCCTGGGAGAGATTCAACTGGCGCGCCGGGACCCCGAAGTACGTGCGCGCCGCCGCCTCGATCCCGTGCGCGCCGTTGCCGAAGTAGATGTGGTTCAAGTAGAGCTCCAGGATCTCGTCCTTGGTGAAGCCGTCCTCGATCTCCTGGGCGACCCGGATCTCCAGGAGCTTCCGGCGGGCGCTCCGCTCCTGGCCGGGGATGCGATCGGGGAAGACGTTTCGCGCCAGCTGCATCGAGAGGGTGCTGAAGCCCTCCCCGAAGCCGCCCGAGCGGATGTCGGCGAGCATGGCGCCGCCCACCCGCTGCCAGTCGATCCCGCGGTGCTCGTAGAAGCGGCGGTCCTCGACCGCGAGGAAGGCCTGGGCCACGTGCTGCGGCAGGTTGTGCAGCCGGGTGACCCGCTGCTCGCTCTGGACGAGGTCGGCGAAGGGGTGGCCGTCGCGGTCCAGGAGGACCGGCGAGCTGTCCGGCTGGAGCGCGGTCAGGCGCGAGACGTCCGGGCAGGTGTCGAAGAAGCAGTGCTGCCAGGCGACCGCGAAGGTGAGGGCGGTGACGAAGATCGCGGCGAGCACGACCGAGGCCATCCGCCGCGGCTCGACGAGCGAGCGCGCGAAGTCACGGAGCCGACGCGAGAAGGTAGCTTGCGGGTCGTGCCAGGTCTCCATGCCGCGAGAGACATAGCAAGGACGGTGCCCGGTTCATACGGGCGGACGCATACCTCGCCGGGGCAGCGCCCCGGCCCCCAGGAGGTCGGCCCACAGGGCCCGCCAGGCCCGCCAGCCGTGCCCGCCGGGAGCGGTCCGCACCCGCTCCGGCGGGAGGACCGCGGCGAGCAGCCGGTCGCCCTGGCGATAGCGGTCGTTTTTACCATAGCCGAGCCAGAGGGGGGGTGCGTCGGGCCTGGCGCCGGCGTAGTGGGCCTGGAGCCACTTCCAGGTCTCGCGCTGGTAGTCGCCGCCCGAGAACACCGCCGGCCGCCAGGCCCGCAGCCCGCCCGCCTTCTCGATCTCGGCGAGGAGCGGCTTCTCCCCCAGGTAGGGGGCGATGAGCACCGCCCCCGCCACCTCCCCCGGGTGCTCCTGCATATAGAGGATGGAGCCCAGGGCGCCCAAGGAGATGCCGGCGAGCCAGATCCGCTCGTAGCCACGGGCGCGGGCCGGAGCGAGGACGTCGTCGTGCAGCCGGATGACGATGCTCCGGTCCACGTAGTAGCCGAGGTGGGAGTCGACCGTCACGACATCGGCGTCGAGCCCCGCTTGGCCGGCGATCTCCAGGAGCCCCCGGCGGACATAGTCCTCCGGCAGGTCGCCGCGGCCGGGCAGGAAGACGACGAGGTCGCGGTGGGCTCCCCGCGGCTGGTCGTGGCGGAGGACCCGCAGCGGGACGGTCGCCGGCCATGGCCGGTAGCAGGCGGCGAGGCTGGCCAGGAGGACGCCTAGGGTGCCGAGGAGGGCGGCGGCGGCGAGGAGCGAGAGCTTGCGCATGGGCGAAGCCTACACTGCCAGCTCGGGGGAGGGACACGCTCGCGCGGCCCCTCCCCCACGCGCGGGGGGAAGGCAGGAGGGAGAGCTCCTGCCGACAAAAGCCCTAGGCCGCGAAGGCCGGCACCCGCACCGGCGCTTCGAGCTCCTCGAAGCGGGCGGTGAAGTGGCGGAGCGTCTTCGGCTTATAGGTGAAGCGCAGCCCCTTCAAATCGAACCGCGTCTCCTGGATCCGCCCCAGCACCCCGGCCACGTACGCCAGATGGGAGTCGGTGTAGACCCGCCGCGGGATGGCGAGCCGCACCAGCTCCATGGGCGCCGGCATCTCGCGGCCGGTCGCCGGGTCGGTGCGGCCGAACATCACCGTGCCGATCTCCACTCCGCGCACCCCGCCCTCGCGGTAGAGGGCGACCGAGAGGGCCTGCGCCGGGAAGAGCTGGGGCGGGATCTCGGGGAGGAACTGGCGGGCGTCGACATAGACCGCGTGGCCGCCGGTCGGGCGCATGATGGGGATGCCCATGGCGGTCAGGCGGCGGCCGAAGGCCTCCACCTGGCCGACCCGGTAGGCGAGGTACGACTCGTCGAGGACCTCCTCCAGCCCGCGCGCTACCGCCTCGAGGTCGCGCCCCGCGAGGCCGCCGTAGGTCGGGAAGCCCTCGATGACGACCAGCCGCTGGGTCAGGGTCTCGATGAGCTCCGGGTTGCGGCTGGCCAGAAAGCCGCCGATGTTGGCCAGGCCGTCCTTCTTGGCGCTCATGGTGCAGCCGTCGGCCAGGCTGAACACCTCGCGGACGATCTCGGCGACCGAGCGGTGCCCCTGGCCGGCCTCCCGGCACTTGATGAACCAGGCGTTCTCGGCGAAGCGGCAGGCGTCGATGTAGAACGGGATGCCGAACTCCCGGCAAAGCTCGGACATGCCGCGGACGTTGGCGAGCGAGACCGGCTGGCCGCCCCCCGAGTTGTTGGTCAAGGTCAGCATGGCGAGCGGGATGATGCCGCGCGGCGTCTCCTCGAAGAGCCGGCGCACCCGGGCGAGGTCGATGTTGCCTTTGAACGGGTGGTCGGCGCCGGGGTCGTGCGCCTCGCGGATCACGAGGTCGAGCGCGGTGCCGCCGTTGGCCTCGACGTTGGCCCGGGTGGTGTCGAAGTGGCTGTTGTTGGGGACCACCATCCCTGGCCGGACGAGGGTCGAGAAGAGCAGGTTCTCGGCCACCCGGCCCTGGTGGACGGGGAGGAGGTAGGGGAACCCGAAGACCTCCTGGATCGTGCGCTCGAAGTGGAAGTAGTTGCGCGAGCCGGCGTAGGCTTCGTCCCCCCGCATGAGGCCGGCCCACTGCCGGTCCGACATGGCGGAGGTGCCGGAGTCGGTGAAGAGGTCGATGAAGACCGCTTCCGACGGGACTTTGAACAGGTTGTAGCCCGCCTCGGCGAGATACCGATCGCGCTCGGCGCGGCTGGGCAGGCGGATCGGTTCGATGACCTTGACGCGCCAGGGCTCGGGCAGCGGCACCCCGACGGGGCCCTCGCCGACCGCAGAACGGACGGAGTCCATCCCTTGAAAGACCATAATTCCCCCCCAAGAAAAAACATAAGAGCTGCAGATGAAAGGGACCGCATACCGGCCCCCTGGATGTAGTGCATCAAAAGTGGAGAACCGTGAAACCCACTTTCGAAAAGCCGTCCAGATGGCTGTGGAGCGCCCTTCAAACAATACAGTTCGCGGATTTTAGGGTAGATGCGGAGAATGTCAAGGCTGCGGGGTTTAATATTCAAAAATAGGAATGAGAGGAGTCCTGCAACCTCCAACGCCCCCTACGGGTGGGGGAGCTACCCTTTGGTCAACCCCTTGATCGCCCGCTCCAGCCGCCGGCGGTGCCGGTTGTCGGGGTCCATCTGGAGGAGGACCTTCAAGGCCAGCTCGGCCTTCCTGCCGTCGCCCTGCTCGACGAAGGTCTCGATCTGCCGCACCCCCTGCTCGATCGCCTCCTGGCGCCGGTGGGTGTTCTCCAGGCGATCGATCTCGGCCAGCATGGCGGCGATCCGGGGGTGGGTGGGGATGGCGCGTTCGAGCTCGCGGGCCACTTCGCGCGCCCCGTACCAGTCCTGGTGATCGAGGAGGAGGCGGTAGCTGCGCTCGCACTCCGCCAGCCGTGTCTTCTGCTCGCCCTCGCCGCGGACCTCGTCGACGCGGGCGCGGTAGGAGTCCAAGGTGACCTTGGTGACCTCCAGGGCGGAGAGCTGCGCGAGCTCGTGCTCGGCCTCGGCCACCCGGCGTTGGGCGAGGTGCTCCTCCAGCCGGCGGCGGTGCTCGTCGCGCTCGGCCCCCTGCTTCTGGCCGCGCTCGGCGGTCTCGAGCTCGGCCTTCAAGGCGGCCGCCCGCGCCGCGTCGCTCCGGGCGAGCACCTCGAGCTCGCGGCGCGCCGCCCTGAAGTCGCCCGCCTCGACCGCCGCCCGCCCCGCTGCCAGGGCCTTCTCGGCCCGCTTCTCCGCTTCGATCTCGCGGGCGAGCCGCTCGATCGCGGCCTCGTGCTCGATCCGCTTGGGATGGGCGGGTTGGA
>JAXDLD010000527.1:0-17647 GCA_034666805.1 Acidobacteriota bacterium | reverse complement strand
GCGGCTCGCGCGGGTCGTACTGCATGATGCGGACGTCCTTCCGGCCGATCGAGTAGCAACGGAAGTACTCGGAAAAGACGATCTCCTCCTGGAGCATCATGACGAGCTCGCCGGTCTGGCCGTAGATCAGGAAGAACTCCTCGGCGCTCTTGACCCGGTAGACGTTTTTCCAGCCGCCGCCGGCGTGCGGCTTGAAGAAGGCCGGGAAGCCGACATAGGAGAAGATCGCCTCCCAGTCCAGGGGGTAGGCCAGGTTCCGCATCGACTTCTCGTTGGTGTCCGGCGGGTGCTGGTTCGAGGGCAGGAGCACCGTCTTGGGGACGGCGACGCCGATCTTGGTCGCCAGGCAGTTGTTGAAGAACTTCTCGTCCGCGCTCCACCAGAAGGGGTTGTTGATGACTGCCGTGCCGTTCAAGGCGGCGTTTTTCAGGTAGGCGCGATAGAAGGGGATGTCCTGGGAGATGCGGTCGACGATCACGGCGTAGCCCGAGGGCTCGCCCTGCGCCAGCTTGTCGATGCGCACCGGTTCGGCGACGATGCCGTCCACGCGCTTGCTGTTGACCCGCTCAATGAAGGCCCAGGGGAAGGTGTCTTCCTGCCCGAACAGGATACCGACTTTCCTCATTTTCGTCGTCCGTCCTCTCGCTCGAAAGCGGTCCGGGACCCCTCCCGGCCGCGCAGGCGTGCCGTAGAAAGCAGGCCCGGACCGAGAAACATACCATAGCCAAGCGAGGCGGGCGGCCGGCCATGCTATCTATAGAGATCTCCGGAGGATGGACTATGGACATCGTTCTGCTCGACGACCGCGGCCGGCTGTTTCTCTCGCCCAAAATCGAGGACTGGGGTCCGCTCGAGGAGCACGGCATCTCGGTCGTCTTCGACCTGGACGGCGACATGGACACCTGCATCCCCACCACTCCCAACCGGGTGCTCTACATCTACTTCCCCATCTTCGACGAGGAGCTCCCGGACCTGCCGAAGCTCCATGCCTTAGCGAAGCTCGGGGCCGAGCTGGCCGAGAGCGGTCACAAGGTGCTCTCCCACTGCGGGATGGGCTTCAACCGCTCGGCCCTCTTGGCCGGGATGATCCTCGTCCATCTCGGGTTCTCCGGGAAAGAGGCGATCGCCCTGCTCCGCGCCAAGCGCCCGGGCGCCCTCTTCAATACCGTCTTCGCCGATTATCTGCTGTCGATCGAGTGCCCGGGAACGACCTGATGGCGCTCTCCTCGACCATCTACAGCTTCGACGTCGACCTGGCCGACGCCGACCGCGGGGTCTACGAGACCCTGCCTCTCCGCCTCGCCCTCCACCCCTCCGAGTCGGTCGAACGGCTGCTCACCCGCCTCCTCGCCTACTGCCTGGAGTACGAGGAGGGGATCGCCTTCTCGAAGGGCGGGGTCTCCGACGGCGACCTGCCGGCGATCTCGGTCGTCGACCCGGCCGGGCGCTTCCGGGCCTGGATCGAAGTGGGCGTCCCCGAGGCGAACCGCCTCCACCGGGCGGCCAAGCAGTCCGAGCGGGTCGCGGTCTACTTGCTCAAGCACCCGGCCAACGCTCTGCGTCAGCTCGCCGGCCAGACCATCCACCACGCCGCCGACATCCCCTTCTACACCATCGACCCCGCCCTGATTGTCTCCCTCACCCAAGCCCTCGACCGCCGGATGAAGCTCTCGGTGTCCATCTCCGGAGGCCAGATCTACCTCACCACCGCGGGCCGCAGCTTCGACGGGGCGGTCGTCGAGCAGCGGCTGGGGTGAGGGATCCGGCTTGGCTGGCATCGGCTACCCTGAGGAGCAGGCATACCTGGCGTTAGGTATGCCTGCTCATCGGAGCTACGCTTGATCGCTATATCGGCTGCAGTAGTCGTCGCACGTGAAGAAATCATTCGACTGCGTACACCAAGCCATGCATTGATCATAGGTCGGTGCAAGAGTCGCAGGGGGCTGGGAACTGTTGCCGGTCGCTTGGCTTGGCAACCACAGACTGAGAGCCCCACACAAGGTGAGCCAGGCGGCTGCCGCTTTGAAGTTTCGAGTCATTTGGCTTCCTCCTTTTTGTCTGACTACTGTTTTTACGTGCGCGCACGTAGATTGTAATAAGCAATCACCGTGCCATTCTCGGTGCCTGGCCCACCCTTACCGCCCTAGGTATTGGAACGAGGTAGGGTATCCCCTTCTGCTGCATGCGCGCCGACGCTTGCCCCGAACTCCCAGTTGAAGTGCTTGGTAGCCGCTGGTAGCAACGCCTAGCCTGCGCCCCGGCCAGCCGGGAGCAGAAGCCGGCGAGGACGCCAGCGCTCCAGGGAAATGGCCTGGTCGGTTGAGGTTGAACCTCGCTAGAATTGGACGGCCGGGCCGCCGAGGAGTACCAGGCCCTGCTGAAAGAGACGGAAGACAAGGAGGTCCGAGCGATGGCGATGACATGGGCGGAGAAGGTCGAGGAGAAGGGGCGGCAGAAGGGGATGCAGAGCATTCTCCTGCACATGCTCCAGCAGCGATTCAAGGCCCTGCCCCCGGCAACGGTGGAGCGGATCTCGGCGATGACCTCCAGCCAGGAGCTGGAGCGACTGGGCGATCGGCTCCTCTCGGCGCGCTCTTTGGAAGAGCTGGGGCTCGCGTAGCCGAGGAACGAGAGCTCGTAGGATCGCGGAAAGCCCCTGTAGACCTCCGGAATGAGCTGGTAAGAACCGGGAAAGCTCTCGCAGAGTGGAGAAAGGGACTTTTAGGCTCCCGGAAAGCTCTGGTTGGAGTCCGTAAAGCTCTCATCCGGTCTGAATCAGATCTTTCCTGCACCCTGCCAGCTCTCGTCTGAGGTAGAAAAGCTCATTTCTGCCTCAAGAAAGCTCATTCCAGCGCTCTACATGAGCATTCCCGGAGGCTACGGGACCCGATCTCACCGCAACACCCCCATTCGGATTCTCTCTCCCACCTGTTTCAGGTCCTCCACGAGCTGTACCCGCGCCTCCCGGCGCAGCTCGGCGTCCGGCATGCGGAGAATCGCCGAGGGGTGGAGGGTCGCCGTGACCGGCCCCCACGGGCTGTCGAAGAAACGGCCGCGGTCGCGGGTGATGCGGAACTGGGGGCCGAGGAGCGACTGGGCGGCGGTCGCCCCGAGGCAGACGATCACCTGGGGCTTGACGACGGCGAGCTCCGCCTCGAGCCAGGGCCGGCAGGCCCGGACCTCCCCGGCGTTGGGCTTCTGGTGGATGCGGCGCTTGCCCCGGGGCTCCCACTTGAAGTGCTTGACGGCGTTGGTGACGTAGACCTCCCCCCGCGGGATCTCCGCCTCGGCCAGGGCCTCGTCGAACACCTTGCCGGCCGGCCCCACGAAGGGCTTGCCGGCCAGGTCCTCCTGGTCCCCGGGCTGCTCGCCGATGAAGAAGGCCCAGGCGCCCTTCGGCCCCTCGCCCATCACCGCCTGGGTCGCCCGCTTGTAAAGGTCACAGGCCGTGCACGCCTGGGCGGCGCGGGCGAGCGCGGGAAGAGTGGGATGGTCGGGGAGGAAGGCGACCGCCCCATCCTCGAAGAGCAGATCGTTTTTCTTTCCTGGCATGTCCAAATCTCCCTCTCTCGACATCACTCTACAAACAAGATACATGCCAAGTCGAGGGTTACCTGGCGCGCATCCTGCACGCGTTTTTACCCCTGGGAGGGTGGCTCCATGGATTTCTCCAAGCTCTTCGATTCCCTCGACCGCTGGCCGGTTCTCCGCCAGGTGCGCCGGCGCGACCCGCTGGCGCTCGGCAGCACCGTCGCCTCCGAGCGGAGCGCCGGGCTCCGCCCGCGGACCGAGCGGGCCGACCGGGTGGTGAAATCGATCTGCCCCTACTGCGCGGTCGGCTGCGGCCAGCTCGTCTACGTCGAGGACAACCGGATCACCGACATCGAGGGCGACCCCGACTCCCCCATCTCGGCCGGCTGCCTCTGCCCCAAGGGGGCGGCGACCTTCCAACTGGTCACCGGTTCGCACCGGGAGAAGCGGGTCCTCTACCGGCGGCCGCACGGCACGGAGTGGGAGCTCATCCCCCTCTCCCGCGCCATGGCCATGGTCGCCGATCGGGTGAAGCGGACCCGCGATGCCACCTGGGAAGAGAAGGACAAGGACGGCAACGCGCTCAAACGCACCCTGGGCATCGCCAGCCTGGGCGGCGCCACCCTCGACAACGAGGAGAACTACCTCATCAAGAAGCTGTTCTCGGGGCTGGGGGTCGTCCAGGTCGAGAACCAGGCCCGGATATGACACAGCTCCACGGTCCCCAGTCTGGGGACCTCCGTAGGCCGAGGCGGGGCGACGACGTTCCTGGAGGACCTCCAGAACGCGGACTGCATCGTCATCCAGGGCTCGAACATGGCTGAATGCCACCCCGTGGGCTTCCGCTGGGTGATGGAGGCGAAGAACCGGGGGGCGACGATCATCCATGTCGACCCGCGCTTCACCCGGACGAGCGCCGTGGCCGACCTCCACGTGCCGATCCGGGCGGGCTCGGACATCGCCTTCCTGGGCGGGATCGTCCGCTACATCCTGGAAAATGAGCGCTACTTCCGGGAGTACGTGGTCGCCTACACCAACGCGGCGGCAATCGTCTGCGACGAATTCCAGGACACCGAGGATCTGGACGGTCTCTTCTCCGGCTGGGACCCGGAGAAGGGGCAGTACGACCCGGCCACCTGGCAATACCTGGGGACCGACGTGGGAGCGGCGGCCGGGAAGCGCGAGCACTTCACGGGTGAGCCCTACTCCGAGCGCGCCACCCAGGCCGGCGCCATTCACTACGACGAGACCCTGGAGAACCCGCGCTCGGTCTTCCAGATCTTGAAGCGCCACTTCTCGCGCTACACCCCGGAAGTGGTCGAGGAGGTCTGCGGGGTCCCCCGGCATCTCTTCCTCCGGGTCGCCGAGGCTCTTTGCGCCAACTCCGGCCGGGAGCGCACCTCTGCCTTCTGCTACGCCGTGGGCTGGACCCAGCACTCGACCGGGGTCCAGTACATCCGGACCGCCGCCATCATTCAGCTTCTCCTCGGCAACATGGGCCGGCCGGGAGGGGGGATCATGGCCCTCCGCGGCCACGCCTCGATCCAGGGCTCGACCGACATCCCGACCCTCTACGACCTCCTCCCCGGCTACCTCGCCATGCCCAAGGGGAGCCACGACCACACTTTCGAGGATTACCTCAAGAACAACAGCGCCGATTCGGGCTGGTGGGGGGAGTTCCCGAAGTACATCGTCTCGCTCTTGAAGGCCTGGTTCGGCGAGGCGGCGACGCGGGAGAACGGCTGGTGCTTCGACCACCTGCCCCGGATCACCGGCGACCACTCGCACATGACGACGGTGGCGGCGATGGCGGATGGCGCGATCCAGGGTTACTTCCTCCTCGGCGAGAACCCCACGGTGGGCTCGATGCACGGCGCCCTCCACCGGAAGGGGATGCGCGAGCTCGACTGGCTCGTGGTGCGCGACTTCGCCCCTACCGAGAGCGCCGAGTTCTGGCGCGACGCCCCCGAGATCGGGCGCGGCGAGGTCCGCCCGGAGGACATCAAGACCGAGGTCTTTTTCTTCCCCTGCGCCGCGCACACGGAGAAGGACGGCTCCTTCACCAACACCCAGCGCCTGCTGCAATGGCACCACAAGGCGATCGAGCCGCCCGGCGACTGCCGGAGCGAGCTCCACTTCTTCTACCACCTGGGGAAGCTCCTGAAAGACCTCTACAAGGGCTCGGCCGACCCCAAGGACCGGGCGCTCCAGGATCTCACCTGGCACTACCCCACCGAGGGGCCGGAGGAGGAGCCGATCGCCGAGACCGTGCTCGCCGAGGTCAACGGTTACGAGGTCGCGGACCGCAAGCCGGTCAAGATGTTCACCGACTTGAAGGACGACGGCTCGACCGCCTGCGGCTGCTGGATCTACTCGGGGAGCTACGACGACGGGGTCAACCAGACGGCGCGGAGGAAGCCCGGCCGGGAGCAGTCCTGGGTGGCGCCGGAGTGGGGGTGGGCCTGGCCCGCCAACCGGCGCCTCCTCTACAACCGGGCCTCGGCCGACCCCGAGGGGCGGCCCTGGTCGGAGCGCAAGCGCTACGTCTGGTGGGACGAGGAGAAGCGGCGCTGGACGGGCGAGGACGTCCCCGACTTCATCGCCGACCGGCCCCCTTCCTACGTGCCGCCCGAAGGGGCGAAGGGCAAGGATACCCTCCGCGGTACCGATCCCTTCGTCATGCAGGGGGACGGCCGGGGCTGGCTCTACGCCCCCAACGGCCTCGCCGACGGGCCGCTCCCCACCCACTACGAGCCGCAGGAGGGAGTCGTCCCCAACCCCCTCTACGGCCAGCAGTGCAACCCCGGGCGCATGGAGTGGAAGCGCCGGGACAACCCCTACCACCGGCCGTGGAATGATCCGCGCTTCCCCTACCTGATCACCACCTACCGCCTGACCGAGCACCACACCGGCGGCGCCATGTCGCGCTGGCTCTCCTGGCTCTCCGAGCTCCAGCCCGAGATGTTCTGCGAGATCTCTCCCGAGCTGGCGCGCGAGAAGGGGGTGGGCAACGGCGGCTGGGCGACGATCACGACCGCGCGCGGCGAGATCGAGGCGCGGGTCCTGGTGACCGAGCGCATCCCGCCGCTCCGCATCCAGGGGCGGACGATCCACCAGATCGGGCTCCCCTATCACTGGGGGTCGAAGGGCCGGGTCACCGGGGACGCCGCCAACGAGCTGATCTCCTTCGTGGGCGACCCCAATGTGTCGATCCAGGAGTCGAAGGCGTTGACCGGGAACCTCGAGCCGGGGCGGCGGAGCCGCGGCCGGCGGGTGGTGACGAGCGGTACGCTGGTCGCCGAGATCGGACTCGGCGGCGAGTCGCGGGACCTGCCGCAGGTGGCGGCGAAGCCGGTGGGCCGGCACGGCCTCTCCGAATCGCGAACCCAGGAGAACGAGGAGAGCTGATGGGCGCCGTGGGGTTCTTCACCGACACCACCCTCTGCATCGGCTGTAAGGCCTGCGAGGTCGCCTGCAAGCAGTGGAACCAGCTGCCGGACGACGGCCTCTTCTTCACCGGCATGTCCTACGACAACACCGGCGACCTCGGCGCCTCGACCTGGCGGCACGTCTCCTTCGTCGAGCGGCCGGTCCCCCTGACGGGCCAGGAGACGGGGCTCGGCAACTTCTCCTGGCTCCTGATGTCGGACGTCTGCAAGCACTGCCAGAGGGCCGGCTGTCTCGAGGCCTGCCCGACCGGGGCGATCCTCCGCACCGAGTTCGACTCGGTCTTCGTACAGCCCGACGTCTGCAACGGCTGCGGCTACTGCGTGGCCGCCTGCCCGTTCGGGGTGATCGACCGCCGCGAAGACGACGGGCGGGCCTGGAAGTGCACCCTCTGCTACGACCGCCTGAAGGGGGACATGACGCCGGCCTGCGCCCAGGCCTGCCCCACCGCCTCAATCCTCTTCGGCGACTTAGACGAGCTCAAGGTCAAGGCCGCGGACCGGGTGGAGCGCCTGCACCGCCACGGCATCCCCGAGGCCTACCTCTACGGCGCCGACGCCGCGGGCCAGCCGGGGACGGGGGGCTTGAACGCCTTCTTCCTCCTGGTCGACCAGCCGGAGGTCTACAACCTGCCCGCCGACCCGGTCGTGCCGACGGCCAAGGCCGGGCAGGCCTGGGGGGCCATGGCCGCCGCCGCCCTGGGCCTCGCCGTGACGGCGCTCGCCGCCGTCCTCTCGACGGGGAAGGGAGCCCAGGCGTGACCCACCGGCGCCAGGGGCTCGGCGGCGTCGGCCATGAGGCCGGCCCCCGCTCCGGGCAGGGTCGCTTCGTCGATCCCGCCCTCGGGCTCCTCTCGGGGGAGGGCTCGCAGCAGCGGATCGCGACCGAGGAGGAGGCCTACCCTTCCCGGCCGGACGTCTGGCGCGACCTCCCCACCCAGGGCCCGGCGGACGCCGAGGGCCCCACCTACTACGGCCGGCCGATGCTCAAGGAGCCGGTCTGGATCTGGGCGGTCCCCCTCTACTTCTACGTCGGCGGCACGGCGGGAGCTTCGGCCGTCCTCGCGGCGGCGGCCCAGGCGGCGGGGGGCGAGGCGCTCCGGCCGCTCGTCCACCGCGGCCGCTGGGTGGCGGCCCTGGGCGGCGCGGTAGGCTCGGGCCTCCTCATCACCGACCTCGGCCGCCCCGAGCGCTTCCTCCACATGCTCCGGGTCTTCCGGCTGACCTCGCCCATGAGCGTCGGCTCCTGGGTGCTGGCCGGAATGGCCTCTCTCGCCATGGGCTCGGCTCTCCTCTCCACCCGCCGCGGCCTCCTGGGCCGCCTGGGCGATGCCGCCGGCTACGGCAGCGCTCTCCTCGGGTTCCCCCTTGCCGGCTACACCGCGGTCCTCCTCTCGAACACCGCCGTGCCGCTCTGGCAGGGGACCCGCAAGAGCCTGCCGGCCCTCTTCATCGCCTCCGGCACTTCCGGTGCGGGGTCGCTCCTCCAACTCCTGCCGCTCCCCTCCCGGACGGCGACGGCCGTCCACCGCTTCGGCCTGGCGGGCAAGGTCGGGGAGCTCGCCGGCATGGCCGCGGTCGAGCGCGAGGCCGAAGAGTCGGGGAAGGTCGGAGCTCCGCTCCGGGAGGGGCTGGGCGGGGTCCTCTGGAAGACCGCCAAGGCGGCGACGGCCGCGAGCCTCCTCCTCTCTCTTCTCCCCGGAAGAGCCCGGCGCGGCAGGCTCGGGACCGCGGCCAAAGTCGCCACGGGACTCCTCGGCACCGCCGGGGCGATCGCCCTCCGGTTCGCCATTTTCCACTCCGGCAAGGCCTCGGCGCGCGACCCGCGGGCCACCTTCCGCCAGCAGCGGGAGGGGCACGGTGCGGCCGAGGCCCTCCCCTACCACCGATGATCCACCCGCCGTGGCTCCCCCCATCTTCGTTCCCGGTGACCGAAGAACGTCACGGCGATGTCCCGGTTCTTAGGAGGTGGTACACTCTAGGAACAGAGTACCGCGTCATATGTAGCTTGTTGCTTTGAACCCGCGGGTGCTGCCGGGGGGTGGCGTTAGCCCGCAAATCTGAAGGAGAGTCTGTCATGAACCGCAAGTTTTTCCGCTTCGTTTCCGTCGCCGCCGTCGTGCTCGCCATCAACGTCGCCATGCTCCCGACCGTCGAAGCCCGCGGTCTCTCCGGCTCGCGAACGGCAGTGACCAACACCAATGACATGTGGAGCACCGCCATCGCCTGGTTGACCAGCCTGCTGCCCGGCGGCAACACCGGCCACGGGGCTAATCTGAACCACCGGTCGAGCGCTTCTACGATCGACCCGGGAACGACGAGTGGCACTCGGATGCGGCCGAACACCGGGTCCTGCATCGATCCCCTTGGGGGGCATTGCGCACTTTGACCATATAGCTGGATCGGGGGCGGCCAGGCCGCCCCCTTCCCGCGCTTCAAGCGGGAAATGTCTTTTGATATGCCTTGGAGGAGAACATGCCTACTGATCATCCAGTTCGTGCAGATCTCGAAGCTTTTCTGCGAAGCGGCTCTCGACCCATGGAAGCCGCAGTGAAATCGAGAGTCGTGCGGCACCTCTTGGCCGATTGCCCTACCTGCCATGCGACGCTGAGTGCGATGGACTGGAATGGTAGGCGTCTCGAACGCCTCCTCCACTTACCAGGCGCCGAACCCGAGGAACGGACTATCTCGGCATACAAGGTGAATAGCTACGACTACGGTCAGGCATTCGCGAGCACCGAGCAAGCCCTCGCTGACTTCCTCGCTCCCGATCGCCCGATGGAGCAGTCACCTGAAGAGCTGCTTGCCGATCTGGCACCGCTCTCGCTAAATGAGCAGGCCCGCCTGATCGAGAGTGAAGAACGTTTCGCGAGTTCGCAGATGGTCAAGTGGCTCATCGACCGCAGCCACGGTTCCCGGTATGAGGATCCCGAGAGGATGCTATACCTGGCCCATCTTGCCCAGCTCGCGGCAGATAGATGCACAGTGGCAGCCGTCGGGAGCGAGCCCAGGTTGGCCGATTTACGGATGCGGGCCTGGGGGCATTACGGCAACTCACTGAGAGTCTCTGGCCGGCTGCAAGAAGCCGAAGAGGCCCTGGCAACGGCTCGCTCCCATGGTGAGGCCGGTACCGGTGATCCGCCATTGCGCGCCCGGCTGCTCGAGCAAATGGCCTCTCTGCAAATCTTCCAGCGGCGTTTCGAAAACGCGATCGAGCTCGCCGACCAAGCCGGACAAATCTACCGAGAGTTGGGGGAAGCTCATCTTCTCGCCAGTTCCTTGGTGCACAAGGCGATTGCGTCGCTGTATGCCGGCGAGGCAGAGAGCGCAGCTCAGATTCTCAACCATGCAATTCCCTTGATCGACCAGGAAGAAGATCCCCACCTGCTCTTGGCGGCGTGCCACAACCTGGTGCGCTGCTATATCGACCTCGATCGGCCAGAGCAGGCCCTGGCCCTCTATTTCAAGGCTCGTGACCTGTACAAGGAGTTCAAGGACGCATTGATCCTTCTGCGTGCCGCCTGGCAGGAGGGCCAATTACTCCGTGAGTTGGGCCATCCACGTGCTGCCGAAGGGGCACTGCTGCGGGCTCGCAAAGGTTTCATGGCCCGAGGGCTTGCCTATGAGGTGGCGGTGGTCTCTCTCGATCTGGCGGCTGTCTATGTCAAGCTGGGAGCGGTCGATGAGCTTAAGCAGACCGTAGCGGAGACAATGCCGATCTTCCGTGCCCTCCGCGTGGGTCGTGAGATGCTCGCCTCCCTGATTCAGTTGCAGCAAGTTGCCGACCAAGAGAATCAGGCTCTGGAGCTGATCCGATTCCTCACCACCCGGCTGGAGCACCTCTCGAACCGGCGCCTGCTCAGGTAGCCGTAAGTCGGGCGGCGGGGATAATACCCGCCGCCCCCGCTGTTTCAGTCCTGATTCGCTAAGGTGCGATCTGACATAATGCCCTCGGTCACCGAGGTGCAATGATCTTGTCTGCGCACATAACTAAGCGAGAGCTTGAATTCCTCCTGCGGCGCGATGCCAAGGCAGGTGAGCCCCGGCTTACCCGAAGGGTCGCTCGACATATCCTCACCGGCTGCCAGCCCTGCCAAGACAAATTGAGAATATGGGGGCAAGGAGTCTTCGATGGCTGTTGCGAGCTGTCAGACTCCTCTGCCGAAGAGGACCAGGAGGAACTTCGACCGCCTGTCGCCCAGGGTGGCGAACACGACTACGATCGGGCATTCGCCAAGGCGGAACATGTACTTTCACTTTTCCTCGCCGACGGCAGGCCTCGAGAAGAACCACCAGGAGCCATTCTGGCAGAACTTTTTCCAAGCGCGATGGGAGAAGCTCCTCCAGCGAGCGAAAACCGCGCGGCTATCCCGGCTCTCATCAGATGGCTGACCAAGCGCAGCCACAAGGTCCGATACTCGAATCCGGATGAGATGCTCCATTGGGGGCTGATGGGACGACTCGCTGCCGATTCGTGTTCCGCCGAGGTGGCAGGCAACCGATACCGGCTCGCCGATCTACGGGCATGGGCCTGGGGACAATTCGGCAATTCACTACGGGTTTGCGGCCGAATCTCCGAATCGGAGGAGGCCTTCGAAGCCGCTCAGAGGTATACAGCATCCGGAACTGGGGACCCGGTGCTGCGCGCCCGCCTCAACGAGCAGATCACCGCCCTCTGCATCTTTCAACGACGTTTCGAGGACGCGTTGGAGCTGGATGCAGGAGCAGCCGTTATCTACCGTGACCTGGGCGACGGGCACCGATTTGCGAGAGTTTCGGTACAGGAGGCCATTATCTTGACGTATTCGGGAGAGTCAGACAGGGCAGCAGCGGTGTTGAAGCGGGCAATCCCATTGATCAAATCTGACCTGGACCCTCACCTGGCCGCTGCCGCACGCCATAACCTCGTCCATTGCTATATCGATGCGAAACGTCCGGATCTTGCCAAACTGGCTTACTTCCAGACACGGGAACTCCGTGAAGGATTGGACGATGGCCTTATCCTGCTTCGCACCCGCTGGCAAGAAGGCCGGCTGCTGCGTAGCCTGGGCCACTTAGAGGCTGCCGAAAGGGCACTGCTGAGTGCGCAAGAGGGCTTTATGGAGCAGGGACTTTCTTTCGAAGTTGCAGTGGTGTCACACGATCTCGCTGGAGTTCTCCGGCAGATGGGCGAGACGAAGAGGCTGGAGCAAATTACTCTCGAGATATCAACTCGGATACAAGCCCTGCATACATCTAGAGAGGCTTTGGCGTCGCTCCAGGATCTCAGAACCTCCCTCCGGCTCAGTTCTCCATCCGTTCCCGCTTCCAGGTAAACCGTCGGGTAACCGCGTCCTGAATGACTCTCTGGCTCTCCTCGAACCGCTCTCTCGTAACCTGCTCGATAGACAAGAGCGCGGGTTTGCCGGGCTCGAGACTATAAGCCCGGCTGAAGAACTCGGTCGCTCCTACCTCGAGCAGGGACAAGATTGCGAAGAGCTCGCGCAAGGGATTGCTCTTCTGCCCCGCCAGCGCGCCGCTCAACCTGCCAGGTTGCCAACCGAGGTCGTTCTCCAGGTCTTCCGCCGTTATTCCGTTCTCGGCCATCAGCTCGCGCAGCAGGCTCAGAATCTGCTGCTCATCAGGATAGTGCATGATAGAACCTCATAGGAAAATGGCTCGCCCTTCCATCGGATGGCTTCTCCTTCCGGCACGGGACGTCCTCCGTGGGCTCGACCGGTGCCTCGATTCAGGTGCCCGGGGCCTTCTCGCGGTGGCTTCCGGCCTTCTCGCGGGGTGGTGGGTCTACGTGCCGCTTCACGAGCTGCTGCACGCGGGCGCCTGCCTCGCCGCCGGAGGGTCGGTCAGCCGGCTCGAGATCGATCCGATCTACGGCGGTAGCCTCCTCGCCAGACTCTTTCCCTTTATAGTGCCTGCCAGCGCCTATGCGGGGCGCCTTTCCGGGTTCGAGACGCACGGAAGTGATGCCATCTACCTGGCGACCGACCTCGGCCCCTTCCTGCTCGCCCTTCTGCCGGGGAGCTGGGCCCTCCGCCGCGCCGCCCGCGCCCGCCAGCCCCTGCTCTTCGGGATCGCCCTCCCCTTCGCGCTCGCCCCCTTCCTCTCCCTCTCCGGCGACGCCTACGAGATCGGCTCGCTCGCGACCACCCGCCTCCCCCCCTGGTCGGCCGCCCCGATCCGGCAGCTCCTGCGCGGCGACGACCTCCTGGTGAAGGTCAGCGAGCTCGCCGCTTTGCCCCACGCTCCCTGGGGCGGCGCCGCTCTAGGAGCGCTCGCCGGGATCGCCTGGGCCTTCCTGACCTACAAGCTCGGCGACCGCCTGGCCGCGGCTCTCGGCCAGGCGGCCCTGGACTGAAAACTAGGCCGTGAGCTTCTCCCAGTCCGAGTCCGGCGCGTCCTGGGCGATGGCGAGACCGCCATCCGAGCCGACGTAGACCGGGTCCTTGACCACCGTGACCCGGCCACCGCCCACCGCCCGCAGCTCCTGCTCGAGACGGGGCCCGAGGCCACGGATCAGGCCCGTGCCGCCCGAGAGGATGACGTTCTGGCGCACCTTCTCCTGGAACTCGGGCTGGACTCGCGACAGGAGGTCGAGCATCGACTCGACGAGCGAGGGCAGGATGCTCTCGCAGGCCTGGCGCATCTCCTGGGTGATGTCGATCGAGGTCGGCTTGCCGTTGACCGGGACGGTGACGAGGACCGGGCTCCGGGGCTCGCCCACGAAGCTCGACTCCTCCTTCCAGCCACGCACCATGTGGATCGAGAAGTGCGCCTGGGGATGGTGCTCGCGGACGAGCCGGACGAGCTGCTCGTCGACGAAGTCGCCGGCCTGGGTCAAGGTCCGCTGGTCGTCCTCGGTGGGCAGGCGGCCGTTCATGACGCAGAAGTCGGTCGTGCCGGCGCCGATGTCGATGATCATTGTGTGCAGGAGCGCTTCCAGGCCGTAGGCGACGGCGAACGGCTCGGAGACGATCATCAGGCTGTCGGCCGCGTCCTTCATCGCCTTCCGGACGTGCTGCTTGTTGACCCGCAGGGCCTCGGCCGGGACCCCGACCACCGCCCGCACCTTGAGGCCGTTGCTGTGCTCACGGTCGACCCCGGCGAGGGCCAAGAGGTGGCGCAGGAGCTCGCGGACCGCCGCCTCGTCTTTTTCCGAGCCGTCCTTGATCAGCCCTTCCTCAAGCGGCCGGTAGAGGTCGAGCATGGGGCGGTTGTCGAGCGCCTCGCGGCCGATCAGGACGGGCTTTTTCAAGACCTTCCGGGCCACCATGTCGAGCGGCCAGCCGACGTAGCTCTCGACGACGTGGCGCTGGCCGTTCGAGGAGGAGATCGAGCTGCGCGAGGTGCCGAGATCGATCCCGACGTTCAATACCTGGGTCTTGTTGCTCATGGATCAGATTCCTTTCTCTCCGGAGCGGGCCGTCGAGTCGGCATAGGCACCGATCCCGTTGGCGAGCGCCTCGGCAATGTGCTGACGATACTCCGGCCGGGCGAGCTGGCGCGCCTCCTCCTCGTTCGAGAGGCAGGAGACCTCGGCCAGGATTGCCGGCATTTCGGTCGACAGAAGGACGATGAAGGGGGCCGCCTTGACCCCGCGGTCGGTCACCTCGGGCGCGGTCTTCCGTAGCGAACGGAAGAGAGAGGCCTGGACCGACTCGGCGAGGCGGCGGGAGTTGTCCTCCCGGACCCCGGCGTAGATGCCGTCCAGAATGCCCCGGAGGTCGGCCATGGAGTAGCCGGAGTCCCGGTTCTCCGCCGCCGCGAGCTGGGTCAGATAGGGGTCGTCGGTCGGTCCCAGGTAGTAGGTCTCGACGCCGCGGGCGGTCCGGTCCTCGATCCAGTTCAAGTGGATGGAGACGAAAATGTCGGCGCCGGCCCGGTTGGCCAGGGCCGCGCGATCGGCGAGGGCGACCGGGCGGTCCTCCTCGCGGGTCATGAGGACGGTGAAAGAGCGCTGGGCGAGGATACGCCGCAGCCGCTCGGCGATGTCCAGGGTGAGGTTCTTCTCGACCAGCCCCGAGGTGCCGGTGCCGACGCTCATCCCCCCATGCCCGGGGTCGATCATCACCTTGCGCACCGCGAGCGGGAAGAGCGAGGCGTCGATCGGCCGCGGCTCGGGGAGGCGCTGGGAGGTCGATGCCAGCATCAGGGCCGCCTGCTGGGGGCCTGCCGGCGAAAAAGCCGAGCTGGCGCGGACCGGACCGGCGGTGGCGGCGAGGGCGGCCGGCGTGCCGGCCGCGGAGGAGCGATCGGCCGCCAGGGTCGACAGCAGCCGGGAGGAGCCGAGGAGCCCTAGGGGTAGGAGAGCCAGGACGCAGAGGCGCGCCACCTGGCGAGCCCGGTGCTGGCGCCGCAGCCGGCGCGCCGGGCCGCCCTGGATGAGGTCGACGTTCTCCCGCACCAGCTCGCGCAGGAGCCGGCGCTTCAGCCGGTCGTTCGCCATCAGCACCGCGCCCCTTTCCGAGTGGGAATGCCATCGGGAGCCGCAAAGCGGCGCCCGTTCTCACTGCTGCTCGTCACCCGAGTCTCCTTTGAGGCTTCGCGAGACCGCGGCCTTCCACGGATTTTGAGGACTAGAGTATACGACGGGCGGGCTGGGCGGGCTATTTTCCCTTCAAATGGACGTGGAGCTCTCCGCCCTGGGCCTCGATCCCCGTCACCTCCACCCCGGGGCCCGTGAGGTCGAGGACGACGTGCAGCTCGTTGCCCTTGGGCCCGGCGTGAGAGCCCGTCCGCACCTGGAGGAGCTGCTCGGTGCCGGCGACCAGCCGGGCGGTGGCGAACGGGTGGCCGATCCCGTAGAGCTTGATCAGCTCGCGCGGCGGATCGCCGTCGATCCGGTAATGGGCCCAGTCCTGCCGCCGGATGCCGCCGTCGGCCCACAGGACGACCTCGGTGCCGTCCGTGCCCTGCTTCCAGGTGATCTTCTGGAGCGCGCCCGGACCCGCCCCCTTGGCGTCGTCGGTCGCCGCCGTGGCGGACGGGACCGGCGCGGGCGAGGGGGACGGGAGGGCCTGCACGGCCTGCGGCGGCGGCGGGCTGGATGCCGTCGGCGCGGCTTCGGTCGCCACGGCGGCGACGGGCGGCGCGGAAACGGGAGCGGCCGGCGGGGGGGGCTCGCGCCGGGAGGGCCGGCCGGCCGGAGCCGCCGCGGCGGACGCGGCCTGCGGCCTCTTGGCGGGCAGGAACCAGCCGAGGAAGACGTCCTGCTTGAAGACCGCCAGGGCCGCCAGCAGGACCAGCACTCCACCGAGGACGGTCCAGAGCACCAGCCGGGAGCCGCGCCGGGGGCCGTCGTCCTCGGCCGCCACCGCCGACATCGCCGGCATGGAAGGCATCGCGCCGAAGGCGGGGGCAAGCGGCTCGGGCCGGTCCGGCGCCAGCTCCGGCGGGAGCATCGCCCGGACCGGTGCGGGAGCCGGGTGCTCGAGAACGGCGGCGGGCCACGGCAGCTCGGCCCGAACGGCGGCGAGTGCCGGCTCGGCCGGTAGGGCCGGAGGTGGAACCGCGTCCACCGTGGCGGGAGCCTCGGCGTCCTCCGGCGGCGTTACCAGGTCGGGCAGGTCGGGCAGCTCGGACCGCGCGAGCGTTGGCTCCGGGGCTCCCCCCGGCATCTGGGTCACGTCGAAGGGAATCCCGCCCTGGGCGATGTAGTTGTCGACCATCTGGTAGATCAGCTCGCGGCCGGCCGGGCTGATCTCGAGGAAGCGGATGCCCATCCCCGCCGGCTTGTCGGGGCCCTGGTCGAGCGGCCGCGCCCAGACGACCTCGCCGTTCCCCCGGATGAGCTCGTAGCCGTCCCCCAGCCGGAGCTCGAAGCCGATCAGCCGGCCCACCGGCTCGGGCGTCTGGGTGCGGATGAACATGCCGCCGGGCGAGATGTTCGAGGAGTACTCGCTGATGAAGCCGCCGAACCACTCGAACTTGAGCTGGACCCGGGTCTCCAGGGGCACACGCTGCGAGTCGCGCGATGCGGAGTATTCACTCATGGCGCCGTCCGATACCCCCCCTTCGGGTCTGCTTCGATCTCCCCTACCGGGCTTATGTAGAAGGATCTTATCAGGACCCGGCCGCGATTCCCTACCGGCGCGCCCGGCGCTCGCGCTTCAGGAAGGCGGCGAGCTGGCGGGCGAGGTCCGCCGTCAGCCGCTCCTCCTGGGCCGCGTGCTGGAACATGAGGAGGGCCGCCATGGCCTCGCGGTTGACCTCGCGCGACTCGAAGACCGGCATGATCTCGACCGCCAGGGCCTTCTGCTCGGCCGTCCGCCCCTCCCGCGCGTAGAGGGCGGCCAGGTCGAGCGAGACCAGGGCGGCGTCATACCCCATCCGCAGGTCGAAGAACTCCTTCTGGACCTGGCGGAGAGCCGCCTCGGCCGCCTGGTCTCCCCCCCGGGTGCCGAAGGCGATCCGCCCCTCCACCCAACGCAGCCTGAGGAGGTCCAGGGGGTTCCCCAGCTCCCGGGAGAGCCGGCGCACCTCGGGCAGGAGCGCCGCGGCCTCGGCATAGCGCTCGGCCGTCGTCAGCAGGAAGGCGAGGTTGTGGCGGGCGCAGAGGAGCAGCCGGGGCTGCACCCCGCCGCCGACGATGGCGGCGGCCTCTTCGAGGAGCGCGATCGCCCCGTCGGGCTCGCCCCGTTCCTCCAGGATCTTGGCCCGCTTGATGAGCACGG
>JAXDLD010000526.1:0-6727 GCA_034666805.1 Acidobacteriota bacterium | reverse complement strand
AGTGGCATAGGGGTCTGTCTCCTGTCTTAGGACCTGGAAGTGACGCCTAACTATCGCTCCCTGGCCTCTTGTCAACCTTACGGCTTGGGCTTGGTGCGTGTCAAGCGAGGAGGAAGGCAATTCTTGCACGCGAAAATCTGTTTCCTGAGAGAGGAGATACATTTTGCGCCGCGCCAAAACCGCCTTCGCCACGATCTTCGCCGCCTGCCTCGCGGCGGCCTACCTGATGGCGGCGGTCCGTCTGGACCAGGCTTCGGCGGCGGTAGTGGTGCCGAGCCAGAGTATTCCGGCGGTGGCCGCCAGCCTCGGTTCCCCCATGGTGGGCGAGGCCGCCTACTACGGCGCCGAGCTTGCCGGCCACCCCACGGCAAGCGGCGAGATCTTCGATCCCAGCCTGCTGACCGCCGCCCATCGCACTCTCCCCCTCGGCTCGCAGGTCCAGGTGACGAATCTCGGCAACGGCCTCTCGACCGTCGTGCGGATCAACGATCGTGGCCCCTACTCCGGGGACTCGATCATCGACCTCTCGACCGCCGCCGCGCAGCGGATCGGGCTCAGAGGGAGCGATCGAGTCCAACTGGAACGGTTGCGGTAGGAGAGAGGCGCCGTCAGACCCCGGCAGCAGGTGCCGGGGACTGCCCATTCTTCCCGTACACCACCGTCGCCTCACCCCTCATCTCGTTGTTGCGCACCGCCGCCTCGTCCGCCAGCCGGGTGAGGAGGGAGGGCGCCCAGCGCGAGGCGCTCTGCCAGCCGAAGCGCTTCTCGCCACCATCCATATCGTCGCCATCGCCACCATTCACGGGGGCGGGAAGGAAACGGTTGACGAGTTGGAGGGCGCGGGCCGTCAGGTTCGGCATCAGGGCCGCGGCGAGGGTCGCGGCACGCGCCTGGGGTGTGAGGATCAGGTGCGGCTCGCCGTAGCGGCAGGCCTCGACGATGCGGCGGGCGGCGCGCTCGGCCGACATCGAGGAGAGGGGGAGAGAGTCCGAGAGGGCGAACCAGGTGAACTCCTCCCGCTGCCTGCCCTTGAAGAGAGCGTTGACGTGCGAGCCGGTGCGCATGAGGCCCGGGCAGACCGTGGTGACGTGGATCCCCTCCTTGCCGAGCTCGGCCTGGAGGCCGTTCGACAGGCCGACCAGGGCGAACTTGCTCGCCGAGTAAGGGACCAGGTGCGGCACCGCGATCTTGCCGCCGATCGAGGCGATGTTGACGATTCTCCCGCCTCCCTGCCGGCGGAGGTGGGGGAGGGCGGCCTGGATGGTGTAGAGCGGCCCCCAGAAGTGGACCGCCATGGCCTCCTCGAAGTCTTCCAGCGTCATGTGCTCCAGGGGGCCGACCTGGATGATGCCGGCGTTGTTGACCACCACGTCCAGCCGGCCGAAGCGCTCGGCCGCCCGTTCGACCGCCCACTCCATGTCGGCACGGTTGCCCACGTCGGCGGGGAGGGCGAGGACGCGCGCCCCGCCGAGCGCCGTGAGCTCGCGGCGGGCGAACTCGAGCTCGGCCGGATCGCGCGCCACGACGGTAAGGCGCGCGCCGGCGAGGGCGAAACGGCGGGCCAGGAGCAACCCCAGCCCGCGCGATCCGCCGGTGATGAGGACCGATTTGCCCTTGAAGTCCATGGGCGGCCGGCGCCGCACGGCGCGGGCGGCGAGGGCGAGCCCCGCCGCCGCCGTCATGGCCGCTAGGGTGAGGGCGGCGGCCGGAGCCGCCGCCCTTCCGAGAGCCTCTCGGTCCGCTCCCTTCACGAGACCTGCTCCCCGCCGTTCCCACCCATCCTGTAGCTCGGGCCGTGCTCGTGGCTGTGGCCGTGGGTGTAGCCGCGCTTGGCTCCGAAGTCGCCCGGCTTCAAGACGATCTTGATGCAGTGGTCCTCCTTGTCGCGGAACATCTTGTAGCCGTCGGCGGCCTCGTCGAGCTTCAGCCGGTGGCTGATCACCCGCGAGGGGTCGATCTCCCCGGAGACGACCTTCTCGAGCAGCGGGCGCATGTAGCGCTGGACGTGGGTCTGGCCCATCTTGAGCGTCAGCCCCTTCTGGAAGGAGGCGCCGAAGTTCACCTTGTCGAGCAGGCCGCCGTAGACGCCGGGGATCGACACCGTCCCCCCCTTACGGCAGGCCTGGAGTGCTTCGCGGAGCGCGTGCGGCCGGTCGGTCTCCATCTTCAGGGCCTGCTTGGCTTTGTCGTAGTAGGCGTCGAAGGTCGTGCCGTGGGCCTCCATGCCCACCGCGTCGATGCAGGAGTCGGGGCCCTGGCCGCCGGTCATCTCCCGCAAGGCCTCGATCGAACCGGTCTCCTCGTAATCGAGGGTCTCGGCCCGGCCCCAGGTGCGGGCGAGGCGCAGCCGCTCGGGGAAACGATCGATGGCGATCACCCGCTCGGCGCCGAGCATCCAGGCGCTCTGGATGGCGAACTGGCCGACCGGCCCGCAACCCCACACGGCCACCGTGTCGCCGGGCTTTATGTTGCAGTTCTCGGCCGCCATGTAGCCGGTGGGGAAGATGTCGGAGAGGAAGAGGACCTGGTCGTCGTCCAGCCCCTCCGGGATCTTCAAGGGACCGACGTCGGCGAAGGGGACGCGGGCGTACTCGGCCTGCCCGCCGGCGTAGCCGCCGGTCATGTGGGAGTAGCCGAAGAGCCCGGCGGGGGAGTAGCCGTACGCCTTCTCCGCCATCCAGGCGTTGGGGTTCGAGTTGTCGCAGAGCGAGAAGAGCTGCCGCTCACAGTAGAAGCAGTGGCCGCAGGAAATGGTGAAGGGGACGACGACGCGGTCGCCGACCGCGAGGTTCTTGACCCCGGAGCCCAGCTCGACCACCTCGCCCATGAACTCGTGGCCGAGGATGTCCCCCTTCTGCATGGTCGGGATGTACCCGTCCAGCAGGTGGAGGTCCGAGCCGCAGATCGCGGTCGAGGTGATGCGGACGATGGCGTCGCGCTGATTCAGGATCTTCGGATCGGGGACGGTCTCGACCCGGACGTCGTTGGTGCCGTTCCAGCAAAGTGCTCTCATGATGATGTTTCTCCTGGCCGCCGGCCGTCTAGAAGGGGTTCTTCGGGTTGATGAAGGGACGGTCGCCAGCGGGCTGGCCCGCGGTGGTCGGCACCTCGCCGGTCTCCATCAGGGCCTTGAAGCGGCGCAGGTCGGACTGGACTTCGAGCTCGACCCCCTTGTGAGAGAGGCGGGCGAGGGCGCGGCCGAACAGGTTCTCGGGCGTCTGGACGTCCATGTGGACGCGGACGACGGTGCCGCGGTTGCCGGTGGCCGGCTCGAAGCGGACCCAGCCGGAGTTGTCGATCTCGGACCCGGCGAGCGAGCGCCAGGAGATCACCCGGCCCGGCTGATCGTCGACGATCTTGGCGTCCCAGGAGAGCTTGTTCCCCAAGGGGCTCTTGCCCACCCAGTGCGAGACGCCCCCCTCCTCGGTGACGGATTCGAGGTTCTTCATGAAGCTGGGGAGGTTCTCGAGCTTGCGCCAGAAGGCGTAGAGCTCGTCGGCGGGCTTGTTGACGGTCAGGCTCGCGTGGACCTTGAAGGGGGCGGTCGCCTCGACCGCCTCGGTGGCCTCGGCGTTCTCGCGCACGAGGGCGCGGGGCACCCAGTGGCCGGTGGCGCCGCGGAAGGCGAGCGGCACCCCGGCGACGGCGACCCCGAGCGCCTTCCAGTTGCGCTCGCGGGCGGCGTAGGCGAAGAGCGCCGCGCCGCCGAAGACCAGGGCGGCGCTGCCGACGATGGCGGCCAGGCTCTCGTGCTCGGGTGGGGCGTTGTACGACGTGTAAGAAGGTAGGGCGGATTCGTGGGAATGCCCCGTGCTCGGTTGCGATGGACCAGAAGCGACTGCGTCTCGCACGGTTGTCTCCTGTGGTTGTGGGTGGTGAATGGAAGAGGGTGGCTCTTTAGACCTCCATCGACGTGGTTGGGGTCCCGGCGCCCTGCGCCAGGCAAGGAGAAAGTTCGCAAGAGGCGTGCCACACGGGCTCAACCCCTCTCTGAGACTAGAAGTCGATCCGTACGCGGGCGACGATCGTCCGCTCCGTCCCCGGGTAGTAGAGGGCGAGGGCGCGACCGCGAGGGTCGAGGGTGACAAAGCCGTCGGGCGAGTAGCGGCGGTTCAAGAGGTTCCGCGCCGTCAAGTCGACGGAGAGCTTCTCGAAGCGGACGCCCAGGACGGCGCCGACCAGGGTGTAGGGGTCCAAGGGGAGGCGGTTCTCCTCGTCGATGAACTGGCCGCGCACGTGGGTCAGGTCGATCTCGCCGAAGGGACCGGTCCCGCCGCTCGTGTAGCCGATCCAGCCGAGCGCCGCGGCGACCTGGGTGCGCGGCACGCCGTTGATCTGGTGGCCGTCGTTCGCGCCGCCGTCGAAGACCGCGCGCGAGTAGGTGTAGGAGAAGCGCGGCCGGAGGCCGGGAGAGAGGTCGCCCGCGACGCTCCACTCGAGCCCCTGGTGGCGGCTGCGGGAGATGTTGTCGAAACGGAGGTGGGAGATGTCGAAACCGATCTCGTCGGTGACGCTGAGCGAGTAGAGGGAGAGAGAGGTCGTGGCGTGGGCGCCCAGGGAGGTCCGGAGGCCCGCCTCGTAGTTGGTCGCCCGCTGCGGCAGGAGGGCCGCGTTCGACAGGAAGACCGAGACCCCGCGGGAGACGATGAAGGGCCGGCGGTCGTAGAGCTGCTCGACGGTCGGCGCCTTGAACGAACGGCTGGCGGAGAGGAAGGCGTTGCCGGCCTCGCCCAGGCGCCAGTTGAGGGCGAGCGAGGGGGAGGTCGCCGTGAAGGCGGTGTCGGGTAGGGGGAGCTTGCCGGTGAAGTCGCCGCGCAGCTTGTCGTAGCGCAGCCCGGCCGAGAGGGCGAGGGCGTGGCCGAGGTCGACCTCGGCGGTGGTGAAGCCGCCCAGGGTGGTGCGGGTGGCGCGCGCGTGGTCGACCCGCTGGTTGATCACCCCTTCGGTGTTGATGCGGAAATAGGCGGAGTCGACCCGTCCATCGCTCCCCTCGACGCCGGCGAGGAGCCGGCCGCCGTGCCCCGCGAGCGTGAAGCCGCGCCGGTAGCGCAGCTCGCCGCGCTCGATCTGGGTGCCGAGCCCATGGGAGAGGCTCTGGAAGGCGACCGTGTCGACCCGGTCCTGGTCCTTGCCGCGCACGCTGGCGGCCGCCTCGAGATGGGAGGTGCCGGCGAACGGCAGGGAGAGCGACAGGCCCGCCTGCCAGGTGCGGGCGGTGTCGAAGTCCAGGGGCGAGCCGGCCTCGGTGATCGGCGTGCCGCGCGGGATCGCCCCCGGGATCTCGCGATCGGAGTCGAGGTAGAGCCCGGAGAGGGCGATCCCCAGCTCGCGCGGGGCGCCGTTTCCGGCGCGCTCCGGGCTGGGGAGATGGGGGGACCAGCGCAGGGCCGACTGCGCCTGGGTGCTGTGGTAGACGCTGTGCTCGCGGAAGCCGGAGAGGGTCACCCGGCGCAGAGAGAGGCTGGCCTCCTTGCGCTCCCCGCCCCAGGAGGTGGCGAGCGAGCCCTCGCCCTTGCCCTCGTTGCCGGTGCCGAGGACGATCGTGCCGTCGGTCCCCCGCGCGGGGCGGTGGGTGATGACGTTGATGAGGCCGCTCATCCCGACGTTGCCGTAGAGCGTCGACACCGGGCCGCGCAGGGCCTCGATCCGCTCCACCCGGTCGAGGTCGACCAGGTTCCAGTCGACGACGTCGGTGTCGACGTTGTTGGTGGTCAGGCCGTCGATCGAGAGGAGGACGTAGCTGGTCTCGCCGGCGCTGTAGAAGCCGCGCAGGTCGACGACGGCGCCGGTCCCGGTGCCGGTCGGGTCGTAGACGTGGAAGCCGCCGCCCGCTTTGAGGAGGAGGTCGGGCAGGGTCGTGGCACCGGAGAGGGCGATGTCCTCGGCGGTGAGCACGGTGATCGCGCTCGGCGTGTCCTCGACCGCGACCGGCGTCTTGGGCGCGGTGACGACGATCTCCTCCCGGTAGGGCGGCGGGGGAGCGGGGGGCTCCTCGGCCGTCAAGGGGAGCGCGAGGAGCAGCAGGAGTGGGGCTACCCTGTTTTTCATCGGTGCCGGCGAAGCGTCTTCAAATACGCTACCACGGCATCGAGCTCTTCGCGCGGTAATTCCTGTTCCGAGATGGCCGGCATGGCGCCCAGCCCGTGGCGCACCTGGAAACGGATGAGGAAAGCGGGGAGCGGTTTGTTGTTGATCGCCGGCGCCAGCCCGTGCTCACCGCCGGGGTGACAGTACGAGCAGTGGCGGTCGAAGGCCACCTCGCCGCGGGCGACCTGGGGCGAAGCGCTCGGCAGCGGTCCGACGATCGGCTCGCTCCGCCGGGCCGAGCAGCCGGCGAGCGCTGAGAGGAGGGCCGGCACCAGGGCGAGTCGGAAAGCCTTCATCGCGCCCCTCCCTTCGCGGCGCCGCCCGTTCGCGTGATTTTCCACAGGACGCCGGTCTCCCGGCGCGGTTCCGGACCCTTCGGGCCGACCGTCATGACCCCGAAGTCGACGACGTAGAGGGCCTCGCCCGAGGGATCGAAGCGGGCGGCGACCGGGCGCTCGACCCCGGCGCCGCCGACCCGGGAGGCCGGCCCGTTGTTCCGGCCGGCGTTGACGAGGAAGTCCTCGATCCGGCCCGTCGTCACGTCCACCCGCACGACCTTGAAGCCGACCGGCCCCAGGACTTTGCCGGAGGCGGGCGCCATGTCCCCGAACTCGGCGATGAAGGCCTCCCCGACGTGGCC